>CAYVSR010000266.1:0-4726 GCA_964453125.1 uncultured Phycisphaeraceae bacterium
GGGCTCTCGGGTGTCATGGCTGCGCGCGCGACCGGGGAGGGGTCAGCCTGTGGAGCGACGCCGCGGCGGGGCGCTCACGAGACATTGGAAAAGAACATCGATTCCGTGCCCAGAAGTTCCTTGAGCCGGTCGTGAGCGCGGGCCCGGAGCATGAACACGGCGCCCTCCGTCTTGCCGACCAGCGCCGCAACTTCGGCGGCGCTCTTGCCCTGCAGGTCGTAGAGCTTGATCACCTGCTCGTACGCGGGCGGGAGGCGGGCGAGTGTGCGCTTGATGAAGCCCGCGGCCTCGTCACGCGCGGCGACGCGGCTGGGGGTGGTGTTCGTCGCGCCCAAGGCCTCGACGAGTTCGACGAAGGAGTCTTCCTCCGTCTTGGCGTGAACTCGCTTGCGCGGGTCGGGGCGCTTGGCGCGCTCGAGACCTCGGATGGCGTCCTTCAGGTTGTTCTCGGCGATGCGGAAGAGCCAGCCGCGGAAGGCGCTCTCGGCGCCGGGTCCGGCGGCGTCGGGGGGGACAACGAACTGGGTGACGCGGAGGAAGACCTCGAGGTAGGTGACCTGGAGGATGTCGTCCTCATCGATGACGCTGCGCCAGGTGGCGCCGATCTGGCGGGCCATGTGCATCCGCAGGTCGGGGCCGAGGCGCTTGAGGAGCCCGGTGAGCGCGGCCTCGTCGCCGGCGACGGCGCGTGCGACGTCGTCCGTCGGGGAGGGGTTTGGCGGCTGTGGGGTGGTCATGCGTCGCCTCGTCGAGCCGGGCGGGCCGTGGCCGGCATGGGGAGTGTACCTCCGTGCCAGCGACGGCCGGGCGCGCGGGGCACGCGAGATCCGGGAATTGAGCCCGGCGAAAAAAAGTTCCGTATTGCGCGTGAGCGGCGTGGGCGGATGACGCTCGCGAGGTGGGAGAGGGGACGACTCGGGGTTCGCCCGCCGCCGGCCTGCGGCGGGCGCCCCGAGTCGGGCCTCGTGCGGGTCGGTCTGAGGGCCGGCGCGCGCGTTGAACAACGTCTCATCCGCCTTGGGGGGCCGTCGCTTGTTGCGACGGCGCCCCCTTTTTTGATGCGCCGCGGCGCCCGTCGGGGGCGCGCGGGAACAAACGCGGTTGTCGGGGGTACCGTGATCGTGTGAACGCAGGCGGCGCGACGGAGTCGAGAGCGTGGTCGAGCGCGCGGCGTGCGCGCGGGGCGTCGTGCGCGCTCGCGGCGGCGCTGTCGGTCGTGGGGACGCTGCTCGGCGGGTGCGAGGCGGCGCTGAATCAGCACCGGGCGACGCTGGGGGCCATGCACGCGGACGGTCGCTACGACCTTGCCGCGCAGTCGCTCGAGGACGCCTCGGGCCGCGGGTTGTACGGCGAGAAGAACGAGCTGCTGCTGATGCTCGACCGGGGCTCGGTGGCCCTCGCGCTGGGGGATTCGGAGGGGGCGATCGGGGATTTCTCTGCGGCGGAGGCCCGCATGGAGGAGCGGCGGAGCGAGCGGTTCGATGAGTCCGCCGCCGTGCTGCTGATGAACGACACGCACAAGCCCTACCTCGGCGAACCGTACGAGGACATGTACGTCAACGTGTTCAAGATGGTGGCGCAGTTCGAGGCGGGGCGGGTGAGCGGCGGGGCGACGGTGGAAGCGCGCCGGATGGCGCTGAAGGCGGACCTGCTGCGCGACGAGTACCTGCGCCTGGCGCCCAAGACGATCGAGGCGTCGGGGGTGGAGCGCGAGGGTGGCGGCGCGAAGGGCGTGAAGTGGGATGCGGACTCGGGCGGGAACTTCGTGGAGTCGCCGCTGGGGTTGTTCCTGTCCGCGGTGGCGTTCATGCACGAGGGCAGCCCGGGCGAGCAGGAGGTGGCGCTGCGCCGATTCGCGCAGGTGGTGGAAGCGCAGCGCGGGCAGGTGGGACCGGTGGACGCGTCCGCGTTCGAGGGATTGGCCGACTGGCGGGCGCCGGCGATCGGCTCCGGGAAGGGGCACCTGCTGGTGGTGGCGTTCTCGGGGCGCGGGCCGCGGAAGGAATCGAGCCGCGAGCGCGCCGGGTCGCTGTTTGTCGATCTGCCCGTGCTGCGCTGGCGCCCGAGCGAGGCGGCGACGGCGAGTCTCGCGGTCGATGGTGGCGGGCGCGAGGGGATGAACCTCGCGGAGGACCTGGCGCGCGTGGCGAACGCGAACCACGAGAAGCAGATGCCGATCATTTATGCGAGGTCGTACGCGCGTGCGGCGGCGAAAGCCGCGGGCGTCGCGGCGGCGACGTGGGGGGCCAGCACGACGAACAACGACGCGATCACGCTTGCCGTGCTGCTGGGGGGGCTGGCGCTGATGGCGGCGTCGGAGCAGGCGGACCTGCGCTGCTGGGAATTCCTGCCGGGGCAGGCGCACGTGCGCCTGCTGGAGGTGGCGGCGGGCGAGCACGAGGTGGACGTGTCGTGGGAGAGCCCCGGCGGGGGAACTCTTTATGCTTCGGGGCGTCGGAGCGTCGTCGTGCCCGAGGGCGGCGTGGGGACGGTGGTGGGGTATTGGTGGCGGTAGGTAAATGGCAAATCAGCAAAGCAGCAGAGCAGCAGAGCAGCAAGTTCGGAAGGGCGTCACGACGGTTTCTCGTCGTACGTAGCACGCAGCACGCAAGACGACGCACTGAGCACTGAGTACCGAGCACTGAGCACCGAGCACTGAGCACCGAGCACTGAGCACTCTCCCCATGCGACACACTCTCACCGTCGTTCTTCTCACGCTCGCCTTGCTTGCCGCGGTTTCGGGCTGCGCGCCCACGCGCGATGTGTACCGGCAGGACCCGGAGAGTGTGATCGACCTGAACTATCGGTTCAGCGACGACGACGCCCGCCAGACGGCGCGGGCGATGATCGACGACTGCCTGGACTCGGGCTGGCTCGAGAGCGTGCGCGAGGAGAAGGGGCGAAAGCCGATCGTGATCGTCGGCACGGTCAAGAACGAGACCAGCGACTACATCGACACGAAGCTGTTCACCAAGCAGATCGAGCGGGCGCTGATCAACTCCGGCCGGCTCAAGATCGTCGCGGCGCGCGACGAGCGCGGCGAGATCCGCGATGAGCGCCTCGACATCAAGGACTGGTCGCGCCCCGAGACCATCAAGAAGATGGCCCACGAGCTCGGCGCGGACCTCATGCTGATCGGGCGCGTGGGCGAGAACGTGCAGATCAACCGCACGAAGAACGTGCGCGTGCAGTACTACCAGGTGGACATGGAGATGATCGACATCGAGAGCAACGAGAAGATGTGGATCGGGGAGAAGCAGATCGAGAAGACGCAGGTGGATAAGAACTAGGAGGGACGGAGGGACGGAGGCGCGAAGGCGGCCAAGGCGACGCTCACGTCGGGCGCTGGTTGCAGGTGGGTCGCTGCGGCGCTTCGGCGGTGCGTCACGCCTCTGGCTAGGCTGGGGAGTTCGGGTCCGCCGCCCCTCTCGGGGCGGATTGCGCGTCGCGGGCGATTTCCACGGTCGCGCGGCGAGGCGCCGCGGACCATGGCAACGATCTCGCGCCCCGCTGGGGCGAAGACGCGGCGACGATGACCGCCGACCTCACGTGGTTGAGGTCCGTGGCGCTTCAGGCGTGCTCGTACGACTCGGCAATGGCGGGGACGACCGAGGTTGTTGAGGCGAATTGATGGGCGCTGTCCGTCGAGCCGCACTCGGGGCAGGGGAGGCCCTTGAGGCCGATGAGGTCGTAGCCGCAGCGGAGGCAGTGGCCTTCGAGCGCGAGGCGTCGGAGGGTCGCGGCATGGCCGAGGCCGAGCCACGTTGCGGCCATGAAGAGGAGGCCGGCGAGAAGGAGGCACGCCGCGAGCAGTCGGGATGTTGCGAGCGCGAGGTGCGCGACGCCGGGCCAGTGGATGTGCCGGCGGGAGTACTCCGGCGTGCGCAAGAGGCGGGCGGCGGCCGGGTTCGATTCCTGGAGGAGCGTGGCGAGCGCCGCGACGCGCTCGGCGAGGCGGGAGTTCGGCTGGAATGAGGGGACTCTCGGGTTCGCGGAGAAGATGTCTCCGTGGAAGCCCACGTCATGCCAGAGGATTGTTTGGATGTCTCGGACGAGGACCGGCACGCCGAGCCACTGGCGGCTTGGCCAGTTCTTCCTGATGTCCACGGCGATAGCCGTCGAGCCGGGCTGCCACGCGGGCACAAGCCGGATGCCTTCCGCATCGTCCTCGATGAACCAGACGAGAGGGGCAAGGATGACGCCCGGGGGTGTGAGTCGAGGCGTGAACGCCCAGAGCGCCGCGAGACCGCCGAGCAAGAGCGCGGGTGCCGCGAGGGCTGCCCACCAGGGCCACGCATGCACCCACGCGGCAAGGATGGTCGCGCGCAGAGCGAGTGAGCGGCGGGGTGTGCGCGGTTGACCCACGGGGTGTGGGACATGCTACGGGTGGGGTTGGGGGCGGGTTCGGTCGGGGCAGGGGATCGCGTGCCACCGACATCGCAGGGCCGAAGTCGGTGGCACGGAAGAAGCACGGACCTTGCAAGGCCAAGGTCCGTGGCACGGGGGAGCGTGCGCTCGGGCGAACGAAGCGGGGCGCTGAGGGACGACGCTGCGGCGAATAACAAAGTGGGCGCCGTGAACCCCGGCTCAACGAGGTCCACGGCGCCCGATGCGCGGTCGGTGTTGGCTCAGCGACGATGTCTGCCGGCTCGGCGACTTGGTCGCTTGCTCGGCCGCGTTGTCGCTTCGCCTCTCCGTCGCTTCGTCGCTTGTTCGCTCCGTCGCT
>CAYVSR010000267.1:0-4701 GCA_964453125.1 uncultured Phycisphaeraceae bacterium
CATCAGGCGCTCGCCTTTGCGCATGCCGCGGGGCAGGCGCACCGCGCACACCTCGCCCGTCTCGCGGTACTCCTTCCAGCCCGACCCCGCGAGGTAGCCGCGCACCACGCACTCGATCGGCACGACGCGGCAGCGCCGGGCGATGGTGATGCGCCCGCGCAGGGCGTCGCGCTCGGCGGGCGTGAGGCCCGGCACGTCGTCGATGTCCGTCGAGAGCAGATGCGTGGCGGTGAGGTTGCGCTCCGAGATGAACCGGAACCACCGGGTCGAGAGATCGGTCAGCAGGCGCCCCTTGCCCGGGATCGGGGTGGGCATGACGACATCGAACGCCGAAATGCGGTCGGACGCGACGATGAGCAGCGCCGCGCCGCCCCCGCCCCACTCGGGCAGTTCGTACACGTCGCGGACCTTGCCCTCGCGCCGGCCCGGCAGTCGCAGGTTGGATCGGAGCATGGCGTCGATGTTCCCGATGGTACCGATCGCGCCGGGGGCGTTGGGGGCCATGAAACATGGGCTTTGCGGCGGGGGCGCCGGAGCGGCTACGCTCGTCCGTCCGGCGCGGGCGCGCCGGCCGACGGAGGGCCTCGGGCGCGATGCTGTCGTTCGTTGTGTTCGACGAGTTGGCTGGCCTCGCCGGCGAGGGTCCCATCGACCTCGCGCTCCGCCACGCCCACCTCGCGGGCTCCGACGACGTCCCCGTCACCGCGACCATCTCCCTGGAGAACGGCGTCATTCGGTGCCTCAAGCACACCCCCGACGCCGCCGGCCTGTCGCTGGTGTGCGACGCGGGCGACTGCGGGCGCCTGGCGCTCCGCACCTGCTTGCTGCCCGAGCGCGACGATCCCTACCTGCTGAGCCTCGAACTGGCGCGCCGGCGCATCATGATGTTCCTCAACAAGCTCGAGGAATGGCTCAACTGCGACCTCCGCGCCGACGACCCCGCGATGCTCACCTTCGAGAAGGCCCGCGCCGCGTTCACCGAGGCGCTCGCGGCGCCGCGCGGCCCCAAGGGCGACTTCACCCCCGAGCAGGACCGCCTCGCGCGCGAGGCGCTATGCCTGGCGATCAACGCGGGCGAACGCCTCGCCACGCTGGTGGCGGAGGCCATGCTTGCCCCCCGGCTGCACGCCGCGGCCAAGGGGAACTCGGCGGTGGCGGTGTGGGCGATGGGGTGCGCCGTGTCGCGCGAGCACGCGAGCGCGGCCCTCCAGAAGCTCGCGGGCGAGACGTTCGACTTCATCGCCAAGCCCATGCGCTGGACGGAACTGGAGCCCGACGAGGGCGAGTACGACTGGGGCAAGACGGACAAGTGGGTCGAGTGGGCGGTGCGCACCGCGAAAATCCCCGTGGTCGCCGGGCCGATCATCGACTTCCGCGCCGGGCGCACCCCCGAGTGGATGTCGATCTGGTCGAACGACTACGACACGCTGCGCGAGGTGGCGTTCGAGCACATGAAGAAGGTGGTCACCCGCTACCGCAAGGCGATCAACCGTTGGACGGTGGCCACCGGTCTTCACCTCAACGCGTCCTTCCCCCTCACGCTCGAACAACTGATGGACCTCACCCGCCTGTGCGTGATGGTCGTCAAGAAGCTGCACCCCTCGGCGAAGGTGACGCTCGAGATCGACCAGCCCTTCGGCGAGCGCTACGCGCGCGACACGCGCTCCATCCCCCCCCTTCTGTACGCCGAGATGGTCGTGCAGCAGGGCATCGCGATCGACGCATTCGGCCTCCGCCTCCAGGCCGGCGATGGCGAAGAGGGTCGCGCCACCCGCGACATGATGGAGATCTCCACCCTCCTCGACACCTACGCCCAGTTCGACCGCCCCCTGCAGGTCACCGCGCTGGGCGCCCCCAGCGAGCCGGCCGACGCCGCCCACAGCGCCGCCGCCGACGACGACCTCGGGACTCTCGGCGCCCGGCGCCACGCCGGCGGCTGGTGGCATGGCCCGTGGTCGCAGGAACGCCAGGCCGACTGGCTCACGCACGCGGCCAGCGTCTGCCTCTCCAAGCACTTCGTGCAGAGCGTCTGCTGGCAGGACTTCTACGACTCCGCGCCGGGCGGATCGAAGCAGCCACCGGAGATGGCCCACGGCGGGCTCATCACCAGCGAAGGCAAGGCCAAGGTTGCCCTTCGCCGCTTCGCCAAGATCCGCTCGGCCATGCGCCACTCGCAGGCGCCCACCAAGGCCGCCCCGCTCGAGGATCGCGCCCCCGCCTGGACGGAAGCCGGCGAAGGCTGACCGCCCGTCCCCAAACCGCTGCGCGGAGCCCAGCCCGCGATGACCACCACCGGACCGGCACAGCAGGACACGCGAATGGGGGTCGCCCTTGGCGCGGCGCTCCTGCTCGCGCTGGCGCTCCTCGGCGCGGGCGTCGCCGCCGGGCGTGCGGCGCCGGGCTCGGCGCGCCCGGCCGCTGCGGGTGTCGCGCTGGTGGACATCAACAGCGCGACAGAGGCGGAACTGCGCCTGCTGCCGGGCCTCGGGCCGGCGTTGGCCCGGAAGATCGTGGAGAGCCGCGACGCCGCGGGGCCCTTCGCGAGCGTCGCCGACCTGGACCGCGTGCCGGGGATCGGCGAGCGGACGGTGGCGAACCTGGCGCCCTACGCCACCGCACGCCCCGCGCCGGAGTAGGCTTCGCACGGACCAGAGCCCACCGACCCACGCGCGCCCGTGCGCGCGGGCCGGCGCACGCGCATGCGCCAACCTCGCGGCCATCTCGACCCCATCGAGCGCACGCCGGAGACGCGCGCGCTCATCGAGAGCGCCCGCGCCGGGGGCAAGCACGTCGCCATCGGTTCCAGCGGGTCGTCCGGGGCGCTCGTCGCGGCGGCGCTCGCCCGCGCCGCCTCTCGGCCCGTGATCTACGTCGTCGCCCACCTCGACGAAGCGGACGACTCGGTCGAAACCATCAACTCGCTCGTCGGCGAGAGCGCGGCGCAGAGGTTCCCCGCGCTCGAGTTCCTGCCCGGCGAGTCGCGCGTCAGCATCGAACTCTTCGCCGAGCGCGTCGGCGTCGTGCGAGAAGTCATCGCGCCGACGAACGCCGCGCCGGGCGCGAGCGCTCGCGTGCTCGTCTGCCCCATCCAGGCGCTGATGCAATCCGTGCCGCGCCCGGAGGGGCTGGACCGCCTCTCGCTCATCGTTCGGCGCGCCGAGAAGCGCTCGCCCGAGTCGGTCGTCCGGTGGCTCGAACAGGCGGGGTACACGCGCCAGGACGCGGTCGAGGAGCCCGGCCAGTTCGCCGTGCGCGGCGGGATCCTCGACGTCTTCCCCGCCGGCGGCGCCGGGCTGCGCAGCACGGAGCGTGAGGACGCGCCCAGCCTCGGCGCCGGGCCGGTGCGCCTCGACTTCTTCGGCGACGAGATCGAGAGCATCCACGAGTTCGACCTCGACACCATGGGCTCGGGCGCCCGTCTCGCGCAGGTCGAGTTCATCGGCTCGGGCTCGGGCGCGGAGCACGCGGACGACACCGGCGTCAGCCTCCTCGACCTGCTGCCGAAGGACTCGCTCTCGCTGATCCACGAAACCATGGAGGTCATCGAGCAGGGACGCGGGTACTTCGAGCGCGTCTCGGACGGTCGCGGCGTGTTCGGCCCGCCGAGCGTGCTCAGAATCCTGCGCGAGCGCTTCCACGCGTTCATCGAGATCAACCAGTTCAGCCCCGGCATGGGCGATGCTCGCACGCGCGTCAGCCTCCCCGCGCGCCCGCTGCCCGAGTTCGCGCGAGATGCCGGCGACGCCGTGCGCGAACTTGTCGCGATGGCGGCGGACGCGCGCGTCGAGGTCTTCTGCCAGAACGAAGGCGAACGCGCGCGGTTCCGCGAGTTGCTGACCGAGTCGGGCTCGGGCGCGGGGCTGCTGGCCGAGGCGGACCGGATGGGCGCCTATGTGGGCTACCTCCACCGCGGGTTCGTCTGGGCGCCCGAAGGCGAACGCCCGACCAACTTCGTGCCCTACCACGAACTCCTGCACCGGTTCGAGACGCGCCGCGCGGTGCGCCGCCTGCGCGGCGGGCGCGCGGCGGACGCCTTCATCGACCTCCAGCCCGGCGACTTCGTCGTGCACGCGGACCACGGCGTGGCGAAGTTCCTCGGGCTCAAGACCATGAAGCCGCGCCTGCCGCGCCTCGAGGGCGAGACGGACGCGGAGGCCGAGGCCCGGCGCGAGAAGCAGCCGGGCGAGGAGTACCTCACGCTCGAGTTCGCGGGCGGCGCGAAACTGCACGTGCCGGCGACGAAGATCGAGGTCGTTCAGAAGTACGTCGGCGGGTTCTCGGGCAAGCCCCCCCTCTCGACCATCGGGGGCAAGAAGTGGTCGCACCAGAAGGACCGGGCGAGTGAGTCGGTGCGCGATCTCGCGGCGGAGATGCTGCGCGTGCAGGCCGCACGCGCCGCGATGCCGGGCGTGCGCTACCCCGCCGACACCGCGTGGCAGACCGAGTTCGAAGCCGAGTTCCCCTTTGAAGAGACCGAGGACCAGCTCGCCGCGCTCGCCGAGATCAAGAAGGACATGCAGAGTTCGCGCCCGATGGACCGGCTGATCTGCGGCGACGTGGGCTTCGGCAAGACGGAACTGGCCATCCGCGCCGCGTTCAAGGCGGTGGAGTTCGGCAAGCAGGCGGCGATCCTGGTGCCGACGACTGTGCTCGCCGAGCAGCACGAGCGCACGTTCAAGAGCCGCTTCGCCGATTACCCCT
>CAYVSR010000268.1:0-4701 GCA_964453125.1 uncultured Phycisphaeraceae bacterium
GCTCGCCACCAACAACCACGGCTACGAGGCGCTCAACATGGGCGGCTCGTCCTACGGCAAGCTCGACAAGAAGATCTACACCGACCTCACGCCCGGCGATCACCCGATCGAGCTGTGCAGGTACCAGGTGGCCAGTTGCTACATGGGCCGGGCGCCGCTGATCAACAGCGGCGGTGAGAGCAAGGGCGCGAGCGACCTGGCGGACGCGGTCAAGACCGCGGTGATCAACAAGCGCGCCGGCGGCATGGGGCTGATCTCGGGGCGCAAGGCGTTCCAGCGCCCGATGAAAGACGGCGTGGCGATGCTGCACGCGATCCAGGATGTGTATCTGGATAAGGGCGTGACGGTGGCGTAAGCGGGGCTAGTTCGGGTTGATGGTCGGCGCGTTCATCGGCATGACTATCTCGCTCGCCCAGTAGCGCGAAGCCTTGAAGTCGCGGAGCGCGACGATCGGATCGCCAACAAGTCGCAGTGCCCAGCAGGCGGGCGAGTCGTCAAAGATCGCGTCCGACAACGGCCGAATGGAAATCACCGCCGGCGCCCTGCCATTCCGGAACTCGAAGTCGGTGTGCGCCGAGGACATCCAGCATGCATCTCCCACGCCGACAACCTGCCCATCACGAAGAATCTCGGCGCGCATCCCCGCGGCGCCGCCTTCGACGGTTCCAATGGCGTCATGGACGACTTGCCATCCGCCGGACTTCGAAAGGCTGTCGAAGAAGTGAACTTCCAGCATTTCCAGACAGGCCGACGGCCCCCATTTGCGATAGCCAAACAGCCTCGGAGCGCCGTACGCCTTCAGGACTTCTTCAAACGCTGGATTGGACGAAGGTGTGAGAATGTCGTCGACCGTCCCCACTGCCGTGATCGCTAGTTCGACGGTCGCCTCAGCGACGAGACGGTCTGAGGGCATGACGATCGCTTCGGGCGGGTTTTCCCTCTCAAGGATGCCCAACCGCTGCAGCCAGAATGTAAGGCTCGTGTCCATGGCACGAAAGACGACACGCACAGTCTGATGGCCATCTTCGGGCACTCCCAGGCGCACCGTTCCATCGTTTCGTCCGTTCTGCCACGTCGTGAGAGTTTGAGGATCGAGGGGCGAATTCAGGTGGATTGAGCCGAGGCGCGGGCCAAGCAAGTCCCACCCGTAATCTGTGAAGCGAGCCTCCACGGGCACGCCAATCGGCCACCGCTCACGTGTGTTGATGGCGCGCCGGACCACGCGTCGGAAGATCTCTTCCACTGTCGCTTGAGAGATCCGCGACTTCTCCTGACCGTACAGCACGGCGACGTAGTAGAGCCGCTGAGGATCCGGCGTTTGACCTAGATCAATTCGCCCGTCGCCGACGCCCAGCGCGAGCGCATCGCGCTCGATCCGCTGCCAATGCCAATCGCGGAGCATATTGTTGCGCAGGCGATGTGACATGAGTTCTCGCGCCAGCGCTTTGCGATACCCCACACTGGCTCGATTCGGGCCCAGAAGCCGCTCGTTTCCTACCGGCATTTCCCAATATCGCAGGCCTGCGATCAGCAGGGTTGTGGGCGCCGCCGCTGGCCAGCCGCGCTGGCGCATCGCCGGTGTCTGCCGCACGAGATGCGCCCCCACAAGAACCGCGCAGGAGATCGCGACGACGTTCCATCGTCGCCGAGCTCGATGCATGCGTGACTCGCGCAGCGCGTCGCGTCCGCACTCCGGGCAGCGCAGTCCCTGAACTCCCGCCATGTCGTACCAGCACCTCGGGCAGCGCCGGCGGCGTGTTCCCGTTCGTCGGTGGAGGCGCACGCCGCGCAGCCAGTCGCCCCAGAGCGCCCACACGAGAAGCGCCACCCCCGCCGCCGCGAGCAGCGCGGCGCCGAGGGTGAAGAGCCAGTCCGTGCCGGCGAGACTCATGCGGGAATCCTACGGCGTGGGGCCCAGGCGGTTCGACCCCGCGCCGACGAACGACGGCGTCGCGATGCTGCACGCGATCCAGGACGTGTATCTGGATAGGGGTGTAACGGTGGCGTAAGGATTGAGCATGGCCACGCGACGATCATCTGGCGGCACACCGAAGAAGCCCAAGGCGAGCGCGCGAGCCTCCTCGAATGGCCGGCGCGCCTCTCGCGACGTCAAGATCATCGTCGAGCGCCACTCGGACGGGTACGTCGCGTACCCCCTCGGGCTCCGCGGCGTGGTCGTCGGGCAGGGCGACTCCTACGAGGCGGCGATAACGGACGTGCGGTCCGCGATCGACTTCCATGTCGAGACGTTCGGACGCGAAGCGGCGGGGCTCGCACGCCCCGTTTGAGCGTCGCTCAATCCACGAGCCAGTCGGTCGGCTCAGGCGACGCCGACGGCCCGCGTTTCACCTCAACGGGAACCTCAATCGGCGCGCCGTCCCAGCAACGGTCGCTCTCGAAGTCGCGCAGCGCCAGTTCCTGATCCGGCGTGATCCGCAAGGTCCACGTGTGATCCTCGACCACGTGCTGCATCCCCATCGCAGGGAAGATGTGCCAGTCCATCGGGGGCTGCGGCAACCGCGCGTACGCCGCCGGGCTTGCGCTCCACCAGACACGCTGCGACACGATGACCTCACCATCGCGGCGCATCTCCAACCGGGCGGCGAACGTCGCATGCTCGGCGGTCAGCGCACGCACGATTGCGGCAGTCGCGGCTTGATCGAGCGTGACAGACATCATGCCCTGTATCGCGGTTCCTGCGAATGTGCCCCCGCGCAGCGCCGCGTCCACTGCGGGTATCGAGACGCGACGCATGCATTCGTCGATCGCGCCCTCGATCCGGATGGGGAGTTCGACCTGCCCGATTGGTCGCGGCTTCCACCGGGGATCATCCGGGTCAGGTCTGGAGTAGGCCGTCGGTTCGGGTGGAAACTCCCGCTTCAAAAGCTCGCCAGCGAGCGTCTGTGTTCTCAGCCCGAACAGCAGGATCGGTTTCGCCCCATCGAACCACCCCGGCATTTGATAGCCATGGCTAGGGCCATAGGAAACGAACCTGCGAGCGCAGAACATCGGATTGAGTTTCATCGCGACTGCGCCCAGCTGCGTGGGCTGAAACACGATGTCGGCCTGCGACATCCATTCGAACTCAGCGAGCCGCACGTACACCTCCACGCCCTCGGGCCAGCGCTCGCGCGTGCGGATCATCTTCGGAAGCAGGCGCGGCAGCCACGCCCGCCATTCCTCGTCGGTCAGCGGTTGATTCGCGACCGCGGCCCAGAGCATCCGTGCATGTTGCGACCAAGCGTGATTCGGGTTCGTGAGCGCATCGCGCATCCCGTTTCGGATCACGAGCGCGCGCTGCCAAGAGGGAAGCTTCGATCCACGCCTGAGCCGGTTTGTGAGCAGTTCGACCCAGAGCGCCTCCCGAATCGAGTGCGGACTGCCGGTGGGGTTGACCCGCGAGACCGCCTTGGGCCCGGGAGGCTCGAGCCACGGCAGCACCACGACCAGCGCCGCCGTCGGCACGCCCGCGGCCCAGCCCTTGGCGCGCACGATCGGCCCCCGCGAAAGACCCCAGGCGAGCGCTCCGATCAGGCACGCCAGCGCAGCCCACCGGCGCTTTCGCTTCGACCTTTGCAGCCGCGCCTCGCGCGTCGCCTCGCGCCCGCACTCCGGGCAGCGCAGCCCCGCCACCCCCGCCATGTCGTACCAGCACTTCGGGCAGCGTCGGCGGCGTGTTCCCGTTCGTCGGCGAAGAAGCACGCCGCGGGACCAGTCGCCCCAGAGCGCCCACAGAAGAAGCGCCACCCCCGCCGCCGCGAGCAGCGCGGCGCCGAGCGAGAAGAGCCAGTCCGTCCCGGCAAGGCTCATGCAGGGATCGTACGGCGTGGCGTCGTCGCTGGTTCGAAGGAACGGCGCTGCGCGGCGGTTGGGGACTGGTCGACCACACGGCGCCGTTCCGGATCCTGACCGTCCGTTGGCCCGATCTCCGGTCGCTGCCGCTCCCGGCTCTGACGATCGAGCGAACGCGTCGCCCTGGCGACCAGGCGCGGGTGATGGTCAGTTCGCACGCTGCTCCGGCACGGGGCGCGGGGTACGATTCGCACGCTCCATGCCCGCGGATCACGCGCCATCACGCCGCAGACGGTCGCGCCTCGGCGTCGTGGCGCTCGGCGCGCTCGCGGTCCTCGCGCTGCTGGGCGCGACCGCGGCGCTCTCGCCCGCGCTGCGCGGGTCGGGCGAGCGCGAGTGGTGCACCATCGAACTCCGCTCGTGGGTGGTCATGGGGCGCGGCAGGCACCTCTACGCGCAGATCATCCCGCCCGACGACGGTGAGGCGAACGCGGCAGGCTCGAACGCCGCAAGCCCGAACGCAGCACGATCGAACGCGCCCCGCTGGCCTGCGGACCTCCCGCTCGTGGTCGAGTACTGGTCCACGGCGCTGCGCGACAACTACGCGCCCCCGGCGGACCCCGCGCGGGCCGAGCGCATCGCGCGGATGCCGCTGGGTCATCGGGTGCGCCCCTCGCTGGTCACGCCGCCGGACAACCGGCTCGAGGCCACCTACAAGGCGACCTTCAAGCAGGCGCAAAGCCTCGCGCGCGACCGCGTCTTCGAGCGGCGCTACTTCCTGCTCGGGCCCAACAGCACGTCCGGCCTGCGCGCGGCGTTCGAGTCGGCCGGCCTGCGGTTCCCCCCGCGCGTCCTCGCCGGCGCGGGCGCCCTGGGCGAGTTCCCGGGGGTGGACCTCCCCGCCGGGCG
>CAYVSR010000269.1:0-4699 GCA_964453125.1 uncultured Phycisphaeraceae bacterium
CCCCTTGGGCACGGCCTTGGTCAGCAACGGTCCGACGGCGCTCCACCATTCGTGAAGATCGGTGGCCGCGTCCGCGGCGTCGTCCTCATCCGGACTCAGCGCCAGCATGTGCAGGCCGTCGGTGAGCTGCTGCAGGTACGCACAAGACTTCCGCATTTGGACCAGGTGTTCGGCGGCCGATTTGGGCAGCGCCATCGCGTCCATGGCGTTCATCCTCGTTCGCATGGGAAGCAGCACGTTGTTCATGTCGTGGCCCAGGCCCGCGGCAAGCGTGCCGATGGCTGCCAGTCGTTCGGCCATGCGGAGCTGCTCGTGGCTCTGTTCCAGTGCGCGGGTTCGCTCGCGGACCATCGCATCAAGCTGCCGGTAGTGCCGCTGCGACTCGCGTTCGGCCGCTTTCCGTTCCGACACATCCTTGATGATGCCGACAAAGACGGGCAGCGCCTGGCCGGGCACGTCGGCCCGCGACACCGACAGTTCGATGGGGAATCGCGTGCCGTCTCGGCGCACGGCGTCGAACTCCCTGGTGCGGCCGAGGATAGTGGTCTTGAGCGTCTTTCGGTAGTTCGCGAGGTACTGGTCGTGGCCCGAGTGGTGCGGCTCTGGCATGAGCACATGGACGTTGCGGCCCACCAACTCACCGGGCTTCCATCCGAAGACGCGCTCGACCGAGTTGCTGGCCGTGCGGATTATCCCGAACGAGTCAATCGTGACGACCGGGTCGAGCGTCGAGGCCAGGACGGCTTCCAGCTCGGAGTTCCGCCCGCATTCACAGCCAGACGGTGTACCAGAGGCGCCAGCATCTTTCTTGCCTGAGAGCACGGGGCACGTGGCCTCCCTGCAAGCGTCCTTCTTCAGTGATCGTTTCCTCTCGGCCATCGCAACACTTTACGTCGGCGATGCACCGTGCGCCAGCTGCCGGCCGCCCCGAAAGGTCTGCATGTGGCCGTATTGGGGAAACGTCCGCCTATTCGCACACGGCAGAGCGTGCGATGCTTCTCGTGTTCGGATTGCAGCACACCGCCGACTCTGGAACCTAGCCATGAGAATCATCATCCGTCCCGTCGTAGACGGGCAGCGTGAGATTGACCTGACCCAGCGCCTCATCGCGACTATCGCCGAGGAGTTGTGGCGACGCTACGGAGGGAACGAGCAGCTCAACTGGCTTGAGGCCGAGTTGCACCTCAAGCAGATCATCGGCGCGGCGCGGGTCGAGCCGAGCGTCACGGAGGTTTTTGTCGCCGAGCCACCCGTCACCACCGCCTTTGCCGAAGCGCAGGCGGTCATCGCGGGAGGTGGCGTAGTTGAACCTCGCCGCGCCCGCCGCTCGACACGAGGCCAAGCCCGGAGCGTGTCCCGATCACGCAGGGCAAGGGCCGGACAATCCCAACTGGCGATCGGCGTGTGAAGAGAGGCGAGATCGTCGTCATGTGGCGACCGGCCGCGGGCCAGCGCAGGGAAGCGGTGCTCAGGAGCGAGTCGTGAAAACGGTCTGTTTGCTGTACGGATGCCAGTGCAACGGCTGCTGCGATCGGATCGAGCGGGCGTTGCGGCGTGTGAAGGGAGTTGGCAGCGTGGAAGTGAATCTCTACAGGGCGACCGCGACGGTGGAGCACGACGAGTTGTGCCTGTGCGAGGACCTCATCGCTGCCATCGAACGCATCGGCTTTCTCGCGGAGATCCACGCCACCGATCGCCAGTGCCAGGCGCAAGACCCGACCGGCGAGCTGGAGAAGTAAACATGGGTTGCTGCGGCGGAAACACAGGAACGACGGGAACAAGCGGGGGTATCTCGCGGTGGATCATTCCCGTGTTGATTGCCGCCGTGCTCGCGATCCTTCTGTGGTCGGCGCTGTCCGGCCGAGAGCGATCGTTATCTGGAACCGAGGCGCCCGCCCCCACCACCGCCACCGACGGCAAGTGAACCATGCTCGAAACCGCCGTCAACCTCACCGCCCGCGTGATCGAAGGCGTCGCCGCGCTCCTCATCGCAGGCTCCGTCGCGATGGGGCTGATCGAACTGGCGTCCGCGCTGCTTCGCCGCGGGCTTTCGGAGCGGACCACCGACGTCCGCCTGCGGCTCGCCGAGCGGCTGGTGCTCTCGATCGAGTTCCTCATCGCCGCCGACATCCTCAAGACCATCGTGACGCCGACGCTGGAGGGCATCGGGCTGGTCGCGGGCGTCATCCTGATCCGTACCGTTCTGAGTCTGAGCATCGCCTACGAACTGCGACGCACGCGTCGTGCGCCCGATGAGAACGGAGCCGTGTCATGACTAGGCGACGCCAATCGATGGCCCATCCAGTCGCGGGAATCTCGGCGGATGTTCTATGACGCCCGAACCCGTTCAGACGCATCTTCGCGGTCAGGCACTGCTCAACCACCCTTTGTTCAACAAAGACACGGCGTTCACGCGTCAGGAACGTGAGGCCTTTGGGCTGGAGGGGCTGCTGCCCGCCGAGGTCAACACCATCGAGCAGCAGGTCGAGCGCGCGTACGAGTCCATCACGCGGAAGACAGACCCTCTGGAGCGCTACATCGGATTGGTTGCGTTGCACGACCGCAATGAGCACGTGTTCCACCGGCTCCTTCTCGACCACATCGAAGAGTTTCTGCCGATCGTTTACACGCCCACAGTCGGGCTGGCCTGCCAGATGTTCAGCCACATCTACCGACGCCCACGCGGCGTGTGGATCACGCCCGATCACCGCGGCCGCATCGAACAAATCCTCGGCAACACCCCATCCCAGGACGTGCGGCTGATCGTCGCCACCGACAACGAGCGGATCCTGGGCCTGGGAGACCTGGGCGCCGGGGGCATGGGCATCCCCATCGGCAAGCTCGCGCTGTACACGCTGGCAGCCGGGATCGATCCCGCCCAGTCCCTGCCCGTCAGCCTCGACATGGGCACCGACAACGAGCAACTCCTGGCAGACCCTCTCTACGTTGGCTGGAGGCACCGCCGGTTGCGCGGCGACGCCTATGCGGCCCTCGTTGAGGAGTTCGTAGGTGCGGTGCAGCGGCGCTTCCCCCGCGCCATCCTGCAATGGGAGGATTTCAAGCACTTCAACGCCTTCCCGCTCTTGGAACGCTACCGCGCGCGCCTGCCTTCATTCAACGACGATATTCAGGGCACGGCCGCGGTGGTCCTTGCCGCACTTCTGGCCGCGCAGCGCCTCACCGCGATCCCGATGCGTGAGCAGCGGGTGGTGATTCTCGGAGCGGGCGGGGCGGGTGTCGGCATCGCCCGGCAACTGCGGCACGCCATGTCTGAGGCGGGTCTGGAAGGCGATTGCCTGCGGGCGGCCATCGCGGTGCTCGACAGCCACGGCCTTATCCACGACGGCCGCGATCTTGCGGAGCCCAGCAAGCGCGAAGTCGCGTGGCCCCGCGAGCTGGCGTCGGCCCGGGGCATCCGGACCGATGGGGAGGCGGACCTTGGACACGTCGTGCGAATCGTTCGGCCCACCGTGCTGATCGGCGCTTCAGGACAGCCCGGCGCGTTCACACGGGACGTGGTGCAGGCAATGGCGGCGGGCGTCAATCGGCCGGTCATCCTGCCGTTGTCGAACCCGACGAACCGAACCGAGGCCACACCCACGGACTTGCTGGCATGGACTGACGGCCGCGCACTCGTGGCCACCGGCAGCCCCTTCGAGCCGGTGCCGTTGACTGGCAGGACGGTCCGAGTTCGCCAGGCTAACAACGTGTACATCTTCCCGGGCATCGGGCTGGGCGCGATGGTCGCCGAGGCCCGCGAGATCACGGATGCGATGTTCTCAGCCGCGGCACAGGCGCTGGCGGAGCAGGTGACGGATGCGGACCTGTCAACGGGATCGCTCTTCCCCCCACTCAGCGACCTGCGACAGATCACCGCTCAGGTAGCCGCCGCCGTGGCCCGGACCGCGTTCGAACAAGGCGTGGGCGGGGCGGGGCGGTGGACGGATGACCCGGTCGCCACGAGCATCTCGTTGGCGATGTGGCGCCCCGACTATCCAGTGGTAGAGCCCTCCCCCGCGACGGCAGACCAAACTCCACTCCGCGCATGTTCCAGTGGGTGCCGCTCCTGCGGCGAAGGAGGTAACCGTCGTGCTTAATTACCGCACGACGCACTCCCCGCGCTCCAATGAAACCAGCCCCTGCGGCCATCCCGAGACTCCCTGTTCCCGCGGATGTGGATGCGGGTGCAACGAATGGGTGACCGACTGGTGGATGCCGCCTTCCCCCGCCCCCACCTTCCCCTCCCCCGCGGCCCCTGCCGTTATCGGGACCGATGCGCCCTCCGATGACACACCGCGGGGCGCACGCAGCGCAAGAACGGCCGTTGGCGACACCAAAACAGCGACCGATGGCCTCGCGTCGGAGGCCGTAGACCCGCCGACAAAGGTCGTCGATCGTGCCACAAAGAGCGTCGGGGGTTCGACGGGCGGCGTTGATCGTGCTTCGACGACCGTAGAACGAGCGACAACGACCGTAGACAGGCGCACGGTCCCTGTAGACAGGCTCATGCCGACCGTAGACAGCCCGATGGCGACGCCTACCGCCGCGAGACCCGGGCAAGCATTGCGCGCCGGCCTTGAACCCGATGGGGGGTGGGGAGGGGTGATTGGGGAAGATTGCGAATAGAGCCGACGCTGCCCCCGCAGCAAGATGTCCGCATCAGCAACGTGAACCCGAACGCCCGGCAAGGAGACAAGTC
>CAYVSR010000270.1:0-4673 GCA_964453125.1 uncultured Phycisphaeraceae bacterium
GCTCAGCCACCGCTCGGGCGAGACCGAAGACTCGACCATCGCCGACATCGCGGTCGCGACCAACTGCGGCCAGATCAAGACCGGCGCCCCGGCGCGCTCGGACCGGAACGCGAAGTACAACCAGCTCATCCGCATCGCGGAAGAACTGGGCGAGAGCGCCGAGTACGGCTCGGGCTTGTGGCGCAAGGGCTGATCGGGCGCCGATCACCGGATCGAAGGGGTTGCGGGCCCGGGTACCATGCGCCCGTCGCGGGGAGGGCGCCGTTCCCCACGCGCGCGCCGCGCGACCAGGAAACGTGCGATGCAAACTGGTTCGCGGGGAGCGCTGGCGGTCGTCGCCGTCTGTTCGGTCATCGCCGCCGGCGCCTTCGTGTGGGCGGGGGAATACCTCGGCGCGGTGGCGGCGTTGCTGGCGGGGCTGTCGGGCGCGATCGCGCTTCGCCTGCGCGCCTCGGGCGTCCGCGCCGACGAGAGCGAGAAGCGCTTCCGCGCGCTCTTCGAGCAGGCGAGCGTGGGCATCGCCCAGGTGAGCCTCGAGGGTCGGTTCCTGCTGGTCAACGAGGCCGCCGCGGCGATCTACGGGCGCACCCCCGAGGAGCTCTGCCGCCTCGCGGTGAACGACATCACCCACCCCGACGACATCGCGATGGGGGACGCGGCGCGGATCGACATCCAAGCCGGCCGGTTCGACCGGCGCCGGTTCGAGAAGCGCTACCTCCGGCCCGACGGTTCGATGGTGTGGGCCCATGTCTACGTCTCGCTGGTGCGCGACGAGCGCTCCCGCCCCGCGTACACCATCTCGTCCGTCCTCGACATCACCGCGTCTCGCGCCGCACAGGCCGAGCTGGAGGCCGAGGTCACCGTGCTGGACCTCATCTCGCGCGAGGCGCCGCTGCCGGAGATCCTCGAGCGCATCACCCTCGACGAGGAGCGCAAGCGCCCGGACATGCGCTGCTCGATCCTCCTGTTCGACGCGGAGCACGGGACCCTGCGCCACGGCGCCGCGCCCTCGCTGCCGGCCGATTACAACCGCGCCATCGACGGTCTGCGGATCGGCCCCCACGTCGGCTCGTGCGGAACGGCCGCGTACACGCGCCGCAAGGTCATCGTGGCCGACATCGCGACGGACCCCAAGTGGGCCGGCATCGCCCCGTTCGCGATGTCGCACGGGCTCCGCGCGTGCTGGTCACACCCAGTCCTCGCGCACGACGGCGCCGTGCTCGGCACCTTCGCCATGTACTACGCCGCGCCCCGCTCGCCCAGCCCCGCCGAGGAGCGCAGCATCGAGCGCGCCGCGCGCCTGGCCGGCATCGCCATCGAGCGCGCCCGCGCCGCCGCCGCCCTCCGCGAGCGCGAGGCCGCCTACCGTCTCCTCGCCGACAACTCCTCGGACATGATCGCCCGCCTCGAGCCCGGCGGCGCCATCCGCTTCGTCTCGCCCGCGTGCGTCACCATCCTCGGCGTTCCCCCCGAGGGGCTCGTCGGACGCGACCCGTGGGAGCGCGTGCACCCCGACGAACTCACCGCTGTCCGGCGCGCCCACGACAGCCTCGTGGCCGGGGCCGACGCCGGCGCGGTCACCCACCGCATGCGGCGCGCGGGCGGCGACTACGTCTGGCTCGAGACGCGCAGCGTCCTCGTGCGTGACGGCGCCGGCGAGCCCTCCGAGATCGTCGCCGTCTCGCGCGACATCACCGAGCGCCGGCGCGCCGAAGAGCGCCTCACTCTCCTCAACCGCGAACTCGCCCACCGTGTCAAGAACAACCTCGCCGCGCTCCAGGCGCTCTGCGAGCAGACGCTCCGGCGCACGCCCGACCCCGCCGCGTTCAGCCGCGCGTTCACCGGGCGCATGCAGGCCATGGCGCGCATGCAGGACCTCCTCCGCGAGACCATGGACCGGCCCATGCGCCTCTCGACCCTGGTTCACCGCTCTCTCGAGGGCTATCTCGCCGGTGAGCCCGCCCAGATCGAACTCACCGCCGGCCCCGACGTGCTCCTCCCGGCCCGCGCCGCCTCCGTGCTCCACATGGCGCTCCACGAGCTGGCGACCAACGCCGTCAAGCACGGCGCGCTCTCTCGGCCCGAGGGGCGAGTCCGGCTCAGCTGGTCTCTCGACGCCGATGGTTCGCTCAGCATCGCGTGGGTGGAGCGCGGGGGGCCGCCCGTCACAACCCCGGCGACCTACGGCTTCGGCGGCGAGCTCATCACCGGCGGCGTGCGCTTCGAGCTCGCCGGCCGGACGGATTGGATCTTCGAGCCCGAAGGTGTGCGCTGCATCATCGGTGTGCCCGCGCACTCGCTCCGCGATGAGACGGCGCCGAAGGCGGTCGCCGTCTAGCCCTGCCGGCGCGGACGGCCCGCGCCGACCACCGCCGCCGCGCCCAGCAACATTGCGGCGCCGCCGGGCGACGGGATCTCCGGCGCCGGCGCGATCCCTCCTCCTCCGCCGCCCGCGGCGCCTCCCGACGAGCCGAACGACGCGCCGCCCGACGCGAGTCCGAGGTCTTGCGCGAACGTCTTGCCTTCGTTGAGTCCCAGCATGCCGATGACGGCGCCGTCGGCCATCATGATCTTGGTCGGCTCAAAGGGAGCGCCCTGCCCCCCGTGACGGATGACCGCGCCGGTGAGCATGCCGCCCTCCGGGGCCACGCCGCGCGCGGCCCAGTCGTCGAGATCGACGCCGATGCCGAAAAGGCGCTTCTCCCCAACCGCGACCTCGCCCGAGCCGCCGGGGATGTCGATGACGGCGGGCTCGCCCTCGCGCAGCGTTTCATCCGGCATGCGGTAGATCGGGCTGATGCGAACGCCCGACGCGAGTCCGCCGCTGTCGAACACGAACATGTCCGGGCCGGGGTACAGGTTCCGGAACCCGCGATTGAACAGCACGGCGGCCTCGCGCACGCCGCCGACGGGGAACTCGGGCGTGGTCGCGAGGTTGAGGTCCGAGATCGCGACGGACGCACGGGCCTTGATCTGACGCAGCCCCCAGTTGGGGCCGTCGACCACGATGTCTGGGGGACGCACGCCGGAGACGCCGAATGGGGTGACGACGCCGGTCGCCATGAGGAGCCCCTCGCCCGCATCACGCGTGTTGAGCGAACGCACCGCGTAGACCGCGGTGGCGTTGGGCGTCGAGCCCGGGTTCTCGGCGCGCGAGGGCGCGCCGATCGTGGCGTGGCCGCAGAGAACCGCGGCCGCGGTCGTGGAAACGAGCAAGATGTCCATCGTCCTCCCCTGTGCCTTGGTGAGTCGATTCACTATCCGCAAGGCGGGCGCCAGGGTTCCCCATTGGCGATCGCTAAGTTGGCCGCCCGAGAACCACGCGCGGCTCCGGCGCGAGCGGACGGCGTGCGTTCGGGGCCGATACGCTTGCCACGCCGCTCGCACCCGTGAGCGACGACGGAGGCCGACGCTCATGCGCGCGCACCTGATTCAGCACGACATCGCGTGGGAGGAAAAACCCGCCAGTCGCCGGCTGGCTTCCGCCACGCTCGCCAGCGCCGCGGTCCACGCGGGCGATCTCGTCGTGCTCCCCGAGATGTTCGAGACCGGCTTCTCCATGGCCGTCGAGCGAACCGCGGACGCCGACGGCGCTGGAGGCGCGTTCCTCGCCGCAGTGGCGCGCGAGCGATCCGCCACCGTGATCGGCGGCGTCGTCGCGATGGGCGCCGACGGGCGCGCGCGCAACCGCGCGCTCGCGTTCTCGTCATCGGGTGCGCCGGTCGCGCAGTACGACAAGGTGCACCCGTTCTCGTTCGGGCGTGAGCACGAGCGGTTCTCCGGCGGCGCCGCCGTCCGCGTGTTCCGCTGGGAAAGCGCCGGCGAGGACGCGCTCGTCTGCCCCGCGATCTGCTACGACCTGCGGTTCCCCGAGCTGTTCAGGGCCGGGCGTTCGCTGGGCGCCGAGGTGTTCGTGGTGATGGCCAACTGGCCCGCGGAACGCGCGGCGCACTGGCGGGCGCTGCTGCTCGCCCGGGCCATCGAAAACCAGGCGTTCGTCCTCGGCGTGAACCGCACCGGGTCGGACCCCCACGTGCGCTACGCCGGGGGCTCAATCGCGTTTGGGCCCCGGGGCGAAGTTCTGGGTGAAGCGGGCGCAGGCGCCGAAGCGCTCAGCGTGACGCTGGATCTGAGCGTGTTCCGCGAGTGGAGAGCGCGGTTCCCGGCGTGGCAGGACGCCAAGCCCGGCCTGCTGCCCCGCCTGGGGCCCGATGGATCGATCGAGGGGGTGGAGCCGGGGCACAGCCCTTGAAAGGGCATGCCGGCCGTTCGGGGCAGGATTCGAGAGGCATCGCCGGAACATGCGGAAGGCGCGAAAAAACTCTCAGAATCGGCGATAAGGTCTTGACGGGCCGGGGGGATCGGGTATCTTCCGCAGTGTTGAGTGTGCCCGGTCTGGCCGAGAGGCGGGATGGGGCTGAGAGCGAGTAGGGAAGCACCCAATCCTACTCAAATATGGTTTCTCTGCGGCGCGGTCATCGCGTTCCGCTGGTTTGTTGGAGGTTGTTGACTCCTCCGTGGCGATCGTTGCTGCGCGGTGCAATGCCGGCTGTGGCGACGAACAAAGACCCACGGATTCCCTGTGCCCGCTTCGTCGGTGGTAAATCATCGACGAAGCGGTTTCGGAAAGCAGGTCCCGCTGAGGGGCGACGGGGGAGCGTCCTTCTCTTCGA
>CAYVSR010000271.1:0-4673 GCA_964453125.1 uncultured Phycisphaeraceae bacterium
GGGCGGCGTACGGGCTTGGCGCCGCGGCGCCGCCCCTCGATCCACCGAATCGGCGCGCAACACCCGAGATTCCGGCAACCGCCGGGCGCTGAGCCGCGGTATCTTGCCTTGACGTGCGTAGCAGGTGGCCACACTTCGACCCTCGGCGCTGTCTCGTCGCGCTCGCGCCGTGCGCGGCGGCGCTGCTGCTCGTCGCCTGCGTCAAGGACGAGCCCGCGGCGAGCCGCGAGTGGGCGCCCGGCGGCGTGGCCGAGGCCCGGGCCGAACTGCTCGCCATGCGCAACGCGCCCGACGATCTGATGTCCCCCGTCGTGCGCGGCGGGACAGACGGGCTCGAGATCGTCTGGTTCATCGCCCTCGACGAGACCGACGAGCCCGGCCAGAGCGCCATCGCGCGGGCGCTCGCGCCGTACACCGACTACCCCCTGCCTCTCACGCCCGCGGCGTCGCGGAGCCTCGAGGCCAACGGGCTGCGCATGGTGCGGGCGCCGCTGGCGGACGTGCCGGGCATCGAATCGTCGCTGCGCCTCATCGGGGCTCGCAACCGGCAGTGGGTCGGGTGGGCGCTCGAGTGGCGCGAGGTCTTCGCGGGGCGGTCGATCACGCCTGACTCCGTGCTTGTGATCGACGGCCAGCGCGAGCGTGCGCCCGGCGGCGGCCTGCGCCTCATCGCGCGCTGCTGGACCGCGCCCTGCCCCGATTCCGACGGCGCGTGCCTGCGCCTCGAGATGGCCGCACAACTGCGCGGCGCGCGCGAGCCGACGGACTCTCGCGCCGCAACGCTGGGCCTCAACCTGCTCGCGCCCGGGCCGGATTCACTCGACGCCCGCGCCGAGGGGCGGCTCTTCCCCTGCCTGTCGTTCGAGGGCGCGCTCGAGCCCGGCTACGCGTACATCCTCACCGCGGAGGCGCCCGGCGCCGTGTGGGGAGAACCCGGCGCCGGCGAGAGCGCCGAACGAGACGATGACTCCGGCATGCGCGCGATCGGCGGTTCGGCGGCGCCCTCCGGCGCGAGCGTCGGCCCGGTGGGGCTGATCCCACCCACGGTTGGCGAGGCGATGCTGATGAACCTCTCGCGCGAGACGCACGAGCCCGCGGCACGCGCCGTGATCGTGCTGATCCCACGAACGCCCAAGGCGCCGGCCGCCCTCGCGCCGGCGAGCGCGGCGCAACCCGGCGCTAGTACGCGCGAGTGACCGCCGCGCCCGGGTAGAAGCGGGCGAGCATCGCGTCGGGCTTCTCGCCCCGACGCGCGAAGCCCTCGGCGCAGAACTGGCACATCCCCACGCCGTGGCCGAACCCGCGCCCCGAGAACGTGATCTTCGCGCCCGAGCCCGACCCCGCGACGAGGGTCTCGAAGTCGGACGCGTGAATGCGCGTCTCCCGCGTGACGGGCGCGAGCCCCTTGGCGCCCGAGAAGTTCAGCGCCGTGCGCATCTGCTCGGCGGAGACGGTCCAGGCCTTGCCCTGCGCGTCTGTCACCTTGAACTGCGCCGGGCGGCCTGTCTCGCTGGTGCGCGAGGGCTCGATGCTCGCGACGGACTTGATGGCCTTGATCGCCATCTTCTGGTCGGCGCCCCACGCGGCCAGACGCCGGGCCACGTCGCTCGCGTCGCGCGTGACCGACCAGCGGTAGAGGGGCGAGAACTGGCAGGCGTGGTCGCGCTCGCGCCCCTGGATAGGCACGGCGAGGTTGAATTCGAACCCGCGCGAGGTCGGCCAGATGTCCCGCGCCGACGCCGCCCGACCACCGCATGTGCTCGAGTAGTACGCGCGGAGGGGCGCGCCGTTCCAGGTGAGGACCGTGCCGCGCGTGTTCTTCACCGCGTCGGCGACGGGCCCGCTGGCGCCCAGCCCGCCGTAGACCTGGTCGGAGTCGGTGCTGTCGAGGTCGGAGAGCTCGCCCTTGAGGCGGCGCCGGTCGCGCTCGTGGAGGGCGTACGAGCGGGCGCAGATGGCCTGCGCCTCGTACGCCGCGGGCGACCACTTGGGGTACATCTCCTTGGCGACGACGCCGGGGAGGTACATCTCCATGGGGACGTGCTCGACGACGTCGAACACGCCGGGGGAGAGGTCCTCGCGTGTGTGGAGCGTGACGTGCCCGGGGTACGAGGCGCCGCGGAAGGTGATGGCAGCGGCGCCGGTGGCCTTGATGGTCAGGCCGTCTGCGCTGTCGAACACCTTCGCGTCCGACGGCGCGACCACGGGCGAGGGTGACGGGCCGGCGCCGATGGGCGCGGCGGTCCAGACGCTCCAGCCCGCGTCCGTCAGGCGCACGCGGAGGGGCGCCGCGAGCACGGCGGTGCGCGAGCCTCGCATCGACGAGACCTCGAGGCGCGAGGTGGCGGCGAAGTCGCCCTCCGTCTGCTCGCGCGCGATGCGCACGCGCAGCACGGGCTCGCCGGGCGAGCGGTCGGGCTCGGCGTAGCGCCGCTCGCCGACGGCGCACGACTGCAGCGCGGCGGAGACCACGAGGCACAACAGGAAGGCCGCGGGCCCGAGGTCCCGGCCGGACAGCAAAGGCCTGCGTAGCGCCGCCGCGACTTTCGCTCTCACATCTGCGTCCTTGCGAGGAGTGCGAACGGGAAGGCTGTGGGGTGCGTGTCAGGCCCGGCGCGTCGCGCCGCCGGGGCTATGGGCTCAGAAGTCGATCTCGCGGAGGCCGAGGCCGTGCTGCGCGAGCTTCTCGCGGACTTCGGTGAGGCTGGTGGCGCCGAAGTTCTTGACGCCCATGAGTTCGGCCTCGGTGCGCGCCGCCAGGTCGCCCAGCGTCTGAATGCCCAGCAGCTGCAGCGCCTTGCGCACGCGGACGGAGAAGTCGATCTCCGACACCGGGCGGGCGAGCGCGGCCTCGTTGCCCGAGCCGCGGAGCGACTCGAACACTTCCCGGCGCGACTGGCGGCGCTGGTCCTCGAGGCGCTGGCCCAGGCGGAGACCCTTGGCGGTGAGCATCGACTTGATCTCGACGAGGGAGGCCTCGCCGAAGTTCTTGTAGCCCATGAGTTCCGCCTCGCTCACGCGGAGCAGGTCGCCCAGCGTGCGGATGCTCATCTTCTTGAGGCAGTTGCGGGCGCGGACCGACAGGTCAAAGTCGGTGACCGGGGTGTTCAGCAGCGCGCTGCGGCTGGCCAGGTCGCGGTCGTGCTCGTCGTCGACCTCCATGTCGCGCGAGGCGAGCACGTCCTTCATGAACAGGCGGGCGCGCAGGTGGTTGGGCTGGGTGTCGAGCACCTGCTTGAGGCACTTCTCGGCGCGGTTGAAGTCCTCGCGGTCCTCGTACAGCACGGCCAGGTTCATCAGGGCGCTGATCGGCGGGGGCGTGCGCTCGACGAGGCGCTCGTACAGCGCGATCGCTTCGTCCTCTTCGCCGACGAGGTCGAGCAGGAAGGCCAGCTGGAAGAGCGCGTCCTGATCGCCGGGGTCGGCGGCGGCGGCCTTGCGCAGGAACACGATCGCGGCCTCGCGGTCGCCGGCGCTCTCGGCCTCGCGCGCGGCGCGCTTCTGCTTCTCGCACATCTCGGGGTTGCGCGGGCCGTCTTCGGGCGCGCCGATCACAAGGTCGAGGGGGTCTGACTTGCCTGACATCAGGGGGTGACTCCGAGGGCTCGGGAGGGCCGACGCGTGGAACGGGCGCCGGCCCGGCGAGGGGGCCAATGGTATCTCCCCCGCCGCCCTTCCTCAACGCCCCGCGGGCCCGCCGATTCCCGCCGATTCAGCCCACGACGGGCGCCGGCGCGCCCTCCCCGGCCCGTTCGACCAGCCGGATCAGGCGCCAGCGCCCGCGCGCGAACCGCGCCAGCATCACGAGCGCGAACACGATGATGTACACCGACGCGCCGATCCAGGGCCCCAGGCTCCGCTGCCCCGGCATCAGGCGCAGCAGCGCCCAGCCCAGCCCGATGATCAGCCCCCACGAGAGCGCCACGGTCACGACCCCCGGCCAGCGCGTGTCGCCGGCGCCGCGCAGCGCCCCCACCATCGTGATGCCGATCGCGTCGAACACCTGGAAGACCGCGGCGAGGAGCATGACCACGCCCCCGATGCGCACCACCTCCGCCGCGTCCACCGAGGCGTCGTTGAGCAGGAAGCGCACTAGGTCGTGCCGGAACACCACGAACAGCAGCGCGCACAGCCCCATGTACGCCATGTTCACCCGCATGCCCAGCCACGCGCGGCTCGCCGCCACGTCCGGCCGGCCCATGCCGATGCACCGCCCCACCACCGCCGTCACCGCGATCGAGATCCCCACCGCGGGCAGGAACGAGACCTGCATGTACCGGAACGCGATGCCCGCCGCGGCGTTGTCCGCCACGCTGATGCTCCCCACCAGCCCCGCGAGGAACAGCGCCCAGCACGCGACCTCGTTGCCGAACATGAGCGATGCGGGCCAGCCGATGCGCACGATCTCGCGGATGCGGTCGAGTCGCGGGCGCCACGCGGCGCGTGTGCCGAACTCCGCGTTCGTCCGCGACCCGAGGAAGATCGCCAGCGGGATGGAGAGTTCGACGGCCTGCCCGATCACCGTCGAGATCGCCGAGCCCACCACGCCCAGCGCGGGGAAGCCGAGGTTGCCGAACACGAACAGCCAGTTGCCCACGAGGTTCACCAGGTTCGCCACGACCGACGCCAGCAGCGCCACGCCCCCCCGGTGCAGCCCGAAGAAGAACTGCGTG
>CAYVSR010000272.1:0-4671 GCA_964453125.1 uncultured Phycisphaeraceae bacterium
CCGGCGCCCCCGCAGACCAGGGCGAAGCCGCACCGCGCCCCGACCAGCCCGGCGCGGCGCCGGGCGCAGCGGGGATGCACGGCTTGGGGGGCGGCGCGCCGCGAGAAGTGCACGTGACGGAGCCGCGCCCGCCCGCGGGGTAGAATGAAGCCATGACGGAGATCGTCTTTCTCGTCGAGGACGACGCCGACGGCGGGCTGACGGCCCGGGCGATCGGCGCGTCGATCTTCACGCAGGCGGACGACATGGCGTCCCTCCGCGACGCCGTGCGGGACGCGGTCCGCTGCCACTACCCGGACGCGGCGGGCCGCCCGAAACTGATCCGCCTGCACTCGGTGCGCGACGAGGTGATCGCGGCGTGAGACTTCCGCGGGATGTTTCGGGGCGAGATCTGACCGTCGCGCTGGCCCGCCTTGGCTATGCGATCGACCACCAGACCGGTTCGCACGCGAGGTTGACGACGCGGGTGAACGGGGAACACCACGCCACGATCCCCGCGCACGACCCGATCAAACTCGGGACGCTGAACGCGGTTCTTCGAGACGTGGGTTCGCACCACGGTCTGTCGAGAGACGAACTGCTACGCCGCGTGTTCGACTGACACACGAGGAGCAAGTCGCCGCTTTGGTTCAGTGCCTGAAATGGCGCACGCCCGTCAGCATGCACGTCGCGCCGCGTGCTTCGCACAGGTCCAGCGTTTCCTTGTCTCGCTTCGAGCCGCCGGGGTGGACCAGCATGGTCGCGCCCGCGTCGAGCAGGACCTTGGGGCCGTCGGGGAACGGGAAGAACGCGTCGGAGCAGGCGATGACGGGGACGACGGCCTTCGCGCCGCTCGCTCGGGCCCCCAGCGCCGCGCGCAGCGCGTCGCCCGCCTTCTCGACCGCGATGCGGCATGACGTGAGGCGGTCCATCTGTCCCGCGCCGGCGCCGAAGAGGCGCACGCCCCCGCCGGCGCCCTCGCCCGATGACCCGCCACGTTCGGGGTCGATGCCGCCGACCACGATCGCGTTGCTCTTGAGGTGTTTGCACACCGCCCACAGCGTTCCGGCGGCGTCGAGCATCGCGGGCGTCGGGCGCGGTCCGGCGGCGTGGGTCCATGCGCCCGGCGTCGCGGTCAGCGTGTCGCGGTCCTGCACCAGCAGCCCGCCGGGGACGGAGCGGTAGTCCAGCCTTCGCGCGCCCGAGGGCGCACGCTCGCCGACCGCGAGGAGGCGCGCGTTCGCCCAGCGGGCACGGAGCATCTCGAGCGCGTCGGCGTCGAACGAGGGGGCGACGATCACCTCGAGAAACTGCCCTTCGCGAGTGGCGCGCTTCGCGGCGAGCGCATCGAAGCGCCGGTTCACCGCGAGGATGCCGCCGAACGCCGCGATCGGGTCGCCGACGAGCGCGAGGTCCACCGCGGCTTCGAGCGTGTCCGCCACGCCGGCGCCGCAGGCATTGGTGTGCTTGATGCAGCACGCGCCGGGTCGGCTCGGGGCGCTGCGCGCGAGGTCCTTGACGAGTTCGAGCGCGGCGGAGGCGTCGAGGATGTTGTTGTACGAGAGCTGCTTGCCGTGGAGCACGTCGGCGCCGACGATCGACGCCTCCGTGGACGCGGGGTCGCGGTAGAGCGAGGCGTTCTGGTGCGGGTTCTCGCCGTAGCGAAGGTCGTCCTTCTTCGTGAAGGCGAGGCGGAGAAACTCGGGGAAGCCGTCGGCGCCCGCCCCGGCCGCGTCGGTGGGGGCCTGGCCGGCGACGACGTGGCGCGACAGATACGCCGCGATGGCCGCGTCGTACTCCGCGGTGCGGGCGAACGCGGCGGCGGCGAGCTCGGCGCGCAGGCCGGGCGACGTGCGCCCCTCATGCTCCGCGAGGTCGGCGACGACGCGGTCGTAGAACTTGGGGCTGGGCACGACCGTGACGTACTCGAAGTTCTTCGCGCCCGAGCGGATCATGCTGGGGCCCCCGATGTCGATCTGCTCGATGGCCTCGTGCCGATGGACGCCCGGCGAGGCGATGGTCTTCTCGAAGGGGTAGAGGTTCACGCACAAGAGGTCGATCGCGCCGATGGCGTGCTCGGCCATGGCCTTCGCGTGCTCGGGGTCGTCGCGCAGCGCGAGCAGCCCGCCGTGGACCATGGGGTGCAGCGTCTTGACGCGCCCGCCCATCATCTCGGGGAAGCCGGTGACCTTCTCGATGGGCGTGACGGGGATGCCGGCCTCGGCGAGCGCCCGGGCGGTGCCCCCGGTGGAGACGATCTCGACGCCGTGGGCGACGAGCGCGCGGACGAAGGGCGCGAGGTCCGTCTTGTCGGAGACGGAGACGAGCGCGCGCCGGACGGTGACGAGGCCGCCCATCAGCGCGGCCCGAACTTGGAGACGCGCCCTCGCTCGGTGACGGCGTAGAGGGCGCCGTCCTCGAATTTCTCGGCGATGAGTCGCACCACACCGTCGAGCGTGACGCGCTCGATGACGTCGCCGCGCTCGGCGTCGAGGGCGTAGGCGGTCTGCGAGGGGGCGTCCCAGACGATGAGGCGGCCGGTGCGGGTGGCGACGAGGCGCCCCGCGACGCCCTTGGCGGACCACCTGACCGAGCCGGTCGCGGTGTCGATGCGCTGCATGCCGCGCCCGGGCACGCCGACGTACAGGCTGTCGCCGAAGAGCACGGGCTGGTCGGTGATGGGCTGCTCGGTGCGCTCGCGCCAGCGCTGGCGCCCGCTGCGGAGGTCGAAGGCATAGACCGACTGGTCGGTGCTGGCGACGTAGAGCGTGTCTTCGGAGGCGACCGGGTCGTTCGCCAGGCCGGAGAACACCGTGGCGTGGCCGAACGAGGCGCCGTTGCGCGTGTCCGCCACGAGCACCTCGCCGCCCTGGCTGACGACGCCCACGGCGCCGTCGCCGCCGTTGAACCCGGGGATCAGCGCGGGCTTGGCGGTGATCGAGCCCCTGAGGCGGTAGCCCCACTGCTTGTACGTGCTCGCGAGGTTGTGCCCCAGCACCTCGCCGGTGGGGGAGCCGAACACCGCGATGTTGCCGGCGATGACGGGCGCGGTGTTGACAACAACCGCGAGGTGGTGGCGCTCGAGGATGTTGCCGGTTCGCGCGTCGAGCACGAAGAGCTCGTTGTCGCTGCTGCTGTAGACGCGCTCGCCGACGACCGCGTTGCCGGTGAACCGCGAGGTCGCGGCGTCCACCTCGGTGGACCAGCGCGGGGCGCCCGTCGCCGCCTCGAGCAGGGTCACAAAGTTGCCCGTGTCCTGGAAGATCAGCACGTCGTCGAACGAATCGAGGAAGAGGGTGCGCCGGTTGCGACCCACCAGCGGGTTGGCGCGCCACGCGAGCTTGTAGCCCAGCGCCGCGAACGCGTCGTACTCCGCTTGCTGCTCGGGCGTGGCCTGGGGCACGCCCTTGACTTGGATCGGCGCGGGCTTGGCGGGCGCTTCGGTGGCGGGCGCGGGGGTCGCGGCGGCGCCGGTGTCGCCGGGCTTTTCGGTGGAGGCGCACGCGCCGAGCGCCGCGGCGGCGAGGAGGGCGAGCGTGATACGCGGGGTGCTCATGCGCGGGGTTCCTCAGGTCGTGAAGGGGCCACGGTCGCTTCGTGCCCGGGGTCGGCTCGGTTCCAGCGCCGTCCGAACGCGACCCGTGGGGGGCCTTGGGGCGGCGCGGGCGAGGGGGAGGGAGTATCGAGGCGGGACGGGGCGGGGTCAAGAAGTCGGCCCGCTCGGGCATCTCGGCGCGCCTCGGGCGGGGCGGGCGAGGCGCTACCGTCCCTCGCATGTTCACCGGCTTGGTTCAGGCGATGGGGAAGGTCCGGGCGCTCCAGCCCTCGGCGTCGGGCGTGCGCCTGGTTGTGGATGCGGGGCGCTGGGAGCACCGGCCGGCGCACGGCGATTCGATCAGCGTCAGCGGCGTGTGCCTGACCGTGGCGCCGAGCGACCCGCGCCCCGGTGAACTCGCGTTCGACGTGGTGCGTGAGACCTTGGAGAAGACGACGCTCGGCTCGCTGCGCGAGGGCTCGCCCGTGAACCTGGAGCACGCCTGCCGCGCGGACACGCTGCTGGGCGGGCACATCGTGCAGGGTCACGCGGACGGCGTGGGGCGCGTGGTCGATGTTCGCGACGACCCGGCCGACTGGCGAATCGTGATCGAGCCCCCGCCCGCGCTGCTGGAGTTCGCGGCGCCGAAGGGGTCAATCGCGATCGACGGCGTGTCGCTGACGATCGCGCGCCTGCTGCCGGAGGCGGATCGCGCGAAGCAGGACGCGCCGGCGCCGGCGCGCATCGAGATCGCGCTGATCCCCACGACGCTGGAGCGCACCACGCTGGGCCTGACGCGCACGGGCGACCGATGCAACGTGGAGATGGACTGCATCGCGAAGCAGGTGGTGTGGTGGGTGAGGAATTACGGGGGGCAGCGGGCGTAGCGCGTCGGGCGCGGCGCCTGGTCCCTACCTCTTCTCACTCGCCGGGTTGTGCCAGATCCGACCTTCCGCCGCCAGCAGCGCGTCCGAGCCTTTCGGGCCCCAGGTGTTGGGCTCGTAGGTCTCGATGCGCTTGCGCGGCTCGGGGGAGTCGAGCAGGGGCTGGCAGACGCGCCACGCGCCCTCCACTTCGAGGCGGTGCTTGTAGAGCATCCGGTCGCCGCGCATCGCGTCGAGCAGCAGCGGGCCGTAGGCCTCGATGGCCTGCGTGTT
>CAYVSR010000273.1:0-4670 GCA_964453125.1 uncultured Phycisphaeraceae bacterium
CCACAGCCCGTAAGGCTCCGCGGCGACGAAGTTCCAGCCCGCCGCGGCGGAGATTTCCTCCCACCCCGCGCAGTACGACGAGTAGAAATAGTGCTGGATCGCCGCCTCCAGCAGCGCCGGCGTCGGCCCACCCAGTCGCGCCTCCACATCCTCCTTAAACGTGCGCCGGTCGAGTTCCACGATCCACTCGTAGTTCTTCTTGGGCAGCGGGATGTCCGGGTACTCGTGCTTCGAGACATAATTTACGAGTTCGACGTAGCGCCGGAAGGCGTCCGCGTCGGTGCGGCTGGATGCGCCCGCGCCGTCCCAGAAGTTGTCGATCACCCTGCCGCGCAGCTCAACGGGGTCGGCGCCGGGCGTGCCGTTCGCCTCGCGACGGATGAGGTCGAGCCCGAGTTCCTTGTAGAGCGAGGTCAGCGGCTCGTCCGGGGTGATGCAGTACGCGCCGCCGATGGAGTACGCGAGGCCGTTCCACGACTCGGCTTGCGCGTTGCCGCCGAAGCGGGAGTTGTGCTCGAGCAGCAGCGGGTTGTGGTCGCGCAGGAGGTACGCCGCGGCGAGGCCGCCAAGCCCGCCTCCGACGATGACGATGTCGGCGCTCTCCGTGGGCTCGGGGGGAGGGTTGCCGTAGCCGATCCACTCACCCAGCGCGGGGAATGGCGGATGCCCGAGTCCCTGGAAGCGGTCGCCGGAAAAATCGTCCCAGAACGGGACGCCGTCGAGGTGGACGGTCTGTCCGAGGCCGTTCAACTCACGGATGGGCGACCCGGCGAGGAATCGGCCCGGGGCGCCGGGCAGCAGGGGAGCAACGCCGCCCTGGCGCGCGAGCGCCCGGGTGATCGCCGGCCCCGCGAGCAGAGACCCAGCCGCGGAAAGCAGAAAGGCTCTTCGGGTCGCCACGGAGACCTCCTAGCCATTGCCGACCGCAGCCAGCGGCGCGCCTCGAAAAACAAGAAAAGCGGAACGCACCGTGCCCGGCGCGCCCGCGTTTGACTCCATCGAACAGGGTATCAAACGGCGTGCCTGCGCCAACGGCTTTTTCCCACTTGCAACCTGAGGTTTTGACGAATGGAGAGGGCCATGATCGGCCGAAACTCTCGCGCTGGCTACATTTCGCCGCCAGCGCCGAATCCTAGCCAATCGGGCGGGGTGGGGGTTCAGTCGGGATCGTGATCGCCGCCGAGCGAATCTCGCTCTTCGTGCCAGAGCATCTGGATCGTCTCGAGGATCTTCTCGTTGACCGGGTGCGCGGGGTCCGGGCTGAAGCCGGGCAGCGCGTGCACGAGGTTGCGGAGTTCAAGAAAGTTCAGCGTGAGCGGGTCCGAAGCCGGGTGCCGGTCCGCGAGTTCCTCGGCAATACGGTCGACGTCGAGCCAGTGGTACGTGTCGGCGGCCATGCCGGCGCCTCCAAATTGCCGCGGGTCAGTGCGGGATTTCCTTGACCGCGTTGCGGTTCCACGAGGGCACGCGGAGGACGATCGGGCCGTCGCGCTCGACGACGCACTGGCAGGAAAGTCGCGAGTTGCGCTGCAGGCCCGGCGCTTCTTCGACGCGGTCCTCCTCGGCCTCGCTCGCGGCGGAAAGGTTCTCGGCGCCTTGCTCGATGTAGACGTGGCACGTGGAGCACGCGCACACCCCGCCGCAGGCGTGCTCGATGTTGATGCCCGCGTCCATGCACGCCTCGAGCAGCGACTCGCCCTTGGCGGCGAGGATCTCCCACTCGGCCTTGGAGGTGCCGGTGAGCCCCTCGGGGTCTTCGATCAGCGCCTTGACCGGCGCCGTTTTCGGGCCGTGATCATGGTCGGAATGCTTCAAGTGCATGGCGCCAGTGTAGGGGGCGTGCGGCCCCGGGCCACGCGGGGGTCTCGCGTAGGATGACCGGTATGCCCGGCAGCGGCCCATCCACAACCGACGGCGTGTGGCTCAGCGTCGTGGCCCCCGCGCACAACGAGGAAGCCAACATCGCGCCGCTCGTCGAGCAGGTGCGCCGCGCGCTGGAAGGCCCCGACGGGCAGCGGGCGCTCGCCGGGCGCGGGTGGGAGTTCGTGGTCGTTGACGACGGCTCGACCGACGGGACGCGCGGGGCGCTGCTGGCGCTGCGCGACGAGGGGCGGACGTGGCTGCGCATCGTCGCCATGACGCGCACGCCCGCGGGCAAGGGGGCCGGTCAGTCCGCCGCGTTCTTCGCCGGTTTCCGCGCCGCGCGGGGCGAGCTCCTCGCGACGCTCGACGCGGACCTGCAGAACGACCCGGCCGAGATCCCGCGCCTCGCCGCGCTGCTCGAGGGGGAGCGCGCCGACCTGGTGCAGGGCGACCGCTCGCACGCCCGGCGCGACAACGTCGTGCGCCGCTGGGGTTCGGTGGTCGGGCGGGCGTTCCGACGGATGATCCTCGGCGACCGTGTCCGCGACACGGGGTGCTCGCTCCGCGTCATGCGCCGCGAGGCCGCGCTGCTGCTGCCCCTCGAGTTCCGCGGCGCCCACCGGTTCATCCCCGCCACCGCGAACGCCTTGGGCTTCAAGGTGATCGAGACGCGCGTCACCCACCGACCCCGCGCGGCGGGCGAGACCAAGTACGGCATGGGCATCGCCCAGCGCGCCATCCCCGGCTTGCTCGACTGCTTCGCCATGCGCTGGATGTTCGCGCGCCGGCGCTGGACCGACCACCGCGAGATCGGCGCGGACGAGGCGCGCCGGGCCGCTCCCGGCGCCGCCGCGGCGCAGGCCGTCGTCACACGCTCGCCCGCCGACGGCGCGCACGCCGGGGCCGCGCGATGAAGCGCCTCCAGATCGCCGCGATGGTCGCGCTGCTGGCGCTGGGCCTGTGGCTCGCAGTCGGGCCCGCCCTGATGCAGCAGCGGGTCGCGCCGACGCCCGGCGCCGCCGCGCTCACGGTGGACGGCGGCGGGCGCAAGATCCGGGCCGAGCGCCTGGCGGGGGAGGGCGGCGAGGAGCGGTACCACTTTCTGACCAAAGCCCCAGACCTGCCCGCCGGGCCCGTGGGCGCCGCAGAATTCTGGGGAATCATCGAGCGTGTCCAAGGCGCCGGGGGCGAGCGCCACGTGCTGCTGACGGCGCTGAACGTCTCGTCCTGGGTGGGAGTGGCATGGGTCGCGTTCGGGTTCGTGGGGCAACTCGCGTTCTTCGGGCGCATGGCGCTGCAGTGGGTCGCGAGTGAACGGGCGGGGAGGAGCGTCGTGCCCGCCGCGTTCTGGTGGCTGAGTCTCGTGGGCGGCCTGATGCTCTTCACGTATTTCGTGTGGCGCAAGGAGGTCGTCGGCGTGATGGGGCAGTCCGCCGGCGTGGTGATCTACATGCGGAACCTGGCGCTGATCTACGGCGGCCGGTCCGGCGCCAAAGGCACGGCCTCCGAACCCCGGGGCGCGCCGGCGCACACGCCGGAAGCCGAACTCGAGGCCGCCGCGATCCGGGAGGACGCCCCCAACCCGCAGGCCGTGTAACGGCGGCGCCGGGTGTGGTGCCGGGGGCGGATCGGGCCGATGTAGGGGGCATGAGATTGCTGCTAGACGGCGCGCCCGTCCCGCTCCCCACGAACCTTGCCGCAAGCCTCTCGGTCGCCGTGGAGGCGGGCAGAGCGCGCGCGGCGGAGCGTGGACGGATCATCGTGGAGGTTCTCGCGGACGGCGAGCCCGTGACTAGCGCGGACCTCGAGCCGGGCGCCGGTTCGGGCGCCGGCGTGGGCGAGGTGCGCCTCGTGAGCGAGGACCCCCGCTCGCTGGTGCGGGAGGCGCTGCGTGAGGCCGCGGGCGCCCTCGAGCAGGTGCGCGATGCGCAGCGCGAGGCGGCGGAACTGATCCACCGAGGCCGGCCGGAGGACGCGACAGCGCGGCTGACCGAGGTCTTCGGCGTGTGGGAGAGCGTGAAGCGCGTCGTGGACGAGGGCGGGCTGATCCTGTCCCGCCCGCTCGAGCGCGAGGCGGGGATGGACGAGCTGCTCGGCGGGCTCGCGGAGCGGCTGGTGTCGGTGCGCGCCATGCTTGAGACCAGCGACTGGGCCGGGCTGGCGGACGAACTCGCGTTCGACCTCGACGACGAGGCGGACCGGTGGCGCGGGAAGATGCTGGAACTCTCGGATATGCTCGCGTGACCGGCCAGGAGGCGGGCATCGTGGCGTCGCGTTCACGTGAGAGCCAGTCTCGCTCGAAGACCCGCCAGAGCGTCGACGCTATGCCGTTGCCCGGCAAGCGCCGGCGCCACGAAGAATTGCTGGACCGCGCCGCGACGGAGGCGAAGGCCTCGAAGTGGATCGAGAGCGCGCGGACGGCGGGCGAGGCGCTCCGGCTCGCCCACGCCGCCAGGGATTTCGAGCGCGTCGGCGAGGCGGCCGAGCGGGCGCGTGAGGCGCGCAAGCGGGTCCGCCAGGCGGCCACGAAGGCCAAGGGGCTGACGGTCGTGCAGACGCTCGCCGACCTGGGCATCAGCGTGACGGAAGAGGGCGTGGCCGAATCGGGCCCGCTCAAGGGCGGGTGCTACCTGCTCGAGCCGCCCGGCTGCGTGGGCGTGGACGGCAGAACGCTTCGCGACCTGTGCGAGCGCGCCGGGAAGGCCACGCTGGTGGTGGTGCGCGAGCCGCCGACGCGCGCGGGGCTCTGGCCCGTTGTCGCGGTCGGTCCGGTGACCATCCGCGCGAGGATCGACCCGCCCCAGCGC
>CAYVSR010000274.1:0-4670 GCA_964453125.1 uncultured Phycisphaeraceae bacterium
CGCCGATCCCAAGGCCTCCGAATGGACACAGGGCAAGCCCGCGCGCAAGGTCATTGTCGTCAAAGGGCGGCTGGTCAACATCGTCGTGTGATGGTCCCCGGACCCCGGCGCCTCAGCGGCGCGGCATATTGTTCAGGCGCTCACGCAGCTGGTTCACCGTGGTCTCGCCCTGGATCACCTTGCCCTGAAGCTCGGTGCGTCTCTCGGGCGTGATGTTTGCGTCCGCCAGTTCTGCGCGCCACGCGGCGATCCGAACCTGCCACGCCTCGATCGTCGGGCGAAGCCACTCCGCGCCTTGCCCGCCGCCGACCGGAACCACGCGCATGCCCCCGCCGTCGTTGGGCTGCGCGATGATCACCCGCATGTTGTCCCGGCCCGCGGCAAGCGCGAGACGCTGCGCACCGGCGCCGCCGCCGACGTGACCGCCAGGCACCAGCCCCTCGCCCGCGCCCGCCCGGTACATCGCTCGTGCCGAACTCACCCACTGCTCGGGGCGGGCGCTCGCCGTGATGGCCGTGGCGGCGCCGTCGCCGACGCCGAGCCTCGCCATCCGGATCGCCCACGCCTCCGGGAGAAGGAACGCCGGGTCGCCCGCCTGCACTCCAGGCGGCGCTCCGGCTCGGCCCTGCTCGAGGTCCGCGAAGCGGCCCAGCGGCGCCTCGATCTCCACCGTCGCGTCGCCTCGCAGCACCCGCAGCGACACGCACTCGCCCGGCACGTGCGACATGATCGTCGCCCGCATCGCGCCCTGCGCGGCGCCGAACTCGCCCCCGCCGTCCGTCCGCAGCGACAGGCCGTCGATCGACATCACCACGTCGTTCGCGCGCAGCATGTCAAACGCCGGGAAGCCCTTCCGAGGCGAGACGACCACGCCCTGCTCGTGGGGCTGCTGCTCCATCTGGATGCCCAGCGCCGGTCGCTCCGCGCGGAAGAACCGCTCCCGCAGCGCCGCCACGCACCGCTCTCGCTGCTCTTCGGTCAGCCCCTCGCGCCGCACGGCGCCCCAGATCGCGCCCTCGGCGATCGACGCATCCTCGATTAGCGCCGTCGTCGCGCGCTCGCGGAGCGCGAAATCGTCCGAGGCGAAGGCGGCCAGCGCGTCTTCCAACGCGGGGCTCGTCGGCGCGACCCGCGCGATCAGCGCGCCGAATGGCGTGCGCTCGATCCCCGCGGGCGCGTCGCCCGGCAGCGCGGCCATCGCGCCGCCCGCAAGCGTCGCCACCGCGCACGCCGACAGCGTCGCAAGAGCGCTCCACCGAGATTGTCCATTTCGGCCGTGCATGGGGGAGAGAGGGGCCTCGACCGGGGAGCAGTGTAGCCGCGCGAGCGCGCCGGCGTCACCCGGTTCTACACTCTCACGCCCGCCGAGTTCCGATGTGCCTCCCTCGGCCCCGCCAGCCCGGTGTTAGCGGCCGCTAGGACCCGACCAGTTCCACCAGGCGCGGCGCCTCACGGACCATCCAGTCCGCCTTCCGCCGGATCATCTTCAGGAACGCCGCCCCGTCGAACCCGGCGAACTGCCCCGTCGCCGCGATCGGCGCCACCGCCTCGACGATCAGCGCCTCGATCATCAGCCAGGGCAACGCCTGGATCTCCGCCGTCGACAGGATCTGGTCCTCCACCGCGTCGTAGCCGCGGCAGAAGCGCTTGAACCGCGACTCGTCCAGATACTCCGGCCAGGTCTCCAATTCCGGCCCGCCCATCGTGATCGAGAACTGCAGCGCCCCGTTGGCGATGTCCAGCGCGCGAGGCTCGGGGCGCACGCCGTCGAAGTCGATCACCGCCACCACGCGGTGCCCGCGGAAGAGCGTGTTGCCCGGGTGCCAGTCGCCGTGCACCACCTGCACCGGCCACGACCGCAGCCCCGCCGCGTCCGCGCGCGTCGCGGCCCTGGTGTACGTGTCGCGCAGCGACTTGCAGCACTCCGCGAGCGCCGAGTTGTGCGCGCCCGCGGCGATGGTGTCCAGCGAATCGCTGATCTGCGTCGCGCCGTGGTACGACGCGGCGAAGTGCTTCTCGTCCGTCCGGTACCCCGCGAGCAGCTTGTGGAACAGCGCCAGCGCACGACCCGCCTCCGCCGTGGCGTTCAGCGACGAGTCGTACTTCGTGCCCGGGATGAACTCGAAAAGCTCGTAAATCCGGCCGCCAAGCCGCAGCATCGACGCCGGCGTCGGGTCGCGCGTCTCGATCAGCCGCGGCACGGGGAACTGGTGGTGCGCGAGGTACGTCTGCACGCCGTGCGCCAGCGTCACGCGGCGCATGTCGTCACGCCCCGCGGCGCGCCGCTTGAGAAGGAACGCCCCCATGAGCGACGACAGGATCAGCTTGGGCGAGCGGCGCGAGCCGCGCCGGAACTCCTGGATCGCCTGGATCGGCCCGATGTCGTAGTGCGAGAGCGCGATCGCGAGTTCTTCGACGCCGAACGACTCGCGCCCCGGCAGGTCGATGCCGCCGCGGTCCGCCGACGACGCCACCAGCCCGACCGACGCCGAAAGCCGCAGCCCCGTGCCCGACATCACCGGGTGTGACAGCCCGCCCGCGAAGTGCGGCCCCGAGAGCGCCCCCGGCGACTTGGCGCCGGGCGCAGACATCCCATCGCCGGGGCTGCGCGCATCGCCGCCCGCGCTGGCCTGCGCCTGAATGGTGCGCGTCGTCGGAATCGGCGAGAGTTCCCGGGCCGGCGGGCGTGGGTGAAGGAGTGTGCCGCCGACCCTCAGGTTCGCGATCCGGCCTCGGCGCCGCTCCGGGCGGCCCGGGCCCCTCCCCACACCAGTCTATACGCACTATTCCACGTTCTGGACTTGCTCTTTGATCCGATCGATCGCCCCCTTGACCTCCACGATGTCCCGGGAGATGTCCGTATCCCCCGACTTCGAGGCGATCGTGTTGGCCTCCCTGAGCATTTCTTGCGCCAGGAAGTCGAGCGTCCGCCCCACGGGGCGGTCCTCGGGCGACCCGATCAATTCCGTGAACTGCTCCATGTGCCCGCGGAGCCGGGCCAGTTCTTCCGCGATATCGGACTTCTCCGCCACCACCGCGATCTCGCGGATCAGGTCCGCCGGCTCGGGCTTGAGGTTCGATTCCTTGAGCAACTGATCGATCCGCTGGCGGAGGCGCTGCTCGTACTCCTGCACGACCCTGGGCGCGCGGAGCGCGATCCGCTCCAGCCGGCTCACGATCATGTCCTTCTGCACCATCAGGTCGGCCAGCAGCGCCTGGCCCTCGCGCCCGCGCATCGCGGTCAGCTGCTCCGTCGCCTTCTCGAGCAGGGCGACGAACGCCGCGCGAGCCTTGCGGATGCGCGCCTCCTCGTCCACCGGCGGCTGCAGCACGCCCGGCAGCGAGAGCAGCGACGCCGCGTCGAAGTGCAGCGGCGCCCCGTCCGCCCCGGCCAGCGCGCGCAGCTGCTTCACGTACGAGCCCAGCGCGTCCGCGTTGATGTGGTGCGCCGCGGCGCCCGAGTCATCGGAACACTTCGCCGTCAGCGTCACCGCGCCGCGCGTCAGGCGCCGGCGAAGTTCCGACTCCAGCTCCGCCTCGAGCCCCTGCAGGTTCTCCGGCAGCCGGATCGTCGCCTTGAAGTACTTCGAATTGAGCGAGCGGACCTCGAGGAAAAAATGCACCCCGCCCGTGTGGGACGCCGCCTCGCCGTAGCCTGTCATCGAGCGGATCACGCGTGGCTCGCTCCGCGCACGGGGTTGCTGGTGAGTTGGCGTCGGGCTCGCGCGCTCACGGCGTGGTCGCCGGCGCCGTCGCGGGTTGCTCGGCGGGCTTCGCCTCGGGCTGCGCGGGCGCCGGCTCGGGCGGCGTCGCGGAAGGCTGCGCGCCGGGCGCAGCGCCGACGGGCGCCGCTTCGGTCCCGGTTGCGGGCTGCGTCGCGGGCGCCGCGGGCTCGGCTCCGGACGCGGGCGCGCTCGCCGGCGCTGCCACGCTCGTGCCGGGCGCGGCGGCCTTGGGAGGCCGAATGGTGTGGTTCAGCGCCGCCGCGGTGACGAGGAACACCACGAAGATGCCGACGGTCGCGATGGTCAGCGCGTCGCCCGTGCGCGCGCCGAACGCCGTCTGCCCGGACCCCGCCGCGGACCCGAACGCGCCGCTCAGCCCGCCGCCCTGGGGGCGTTGGATGAGCACGATCAGGATCATCAGAACGGACAGGAACAGGAACGCGACGATCAGCGAAGCGTTCAGCCAGTCGATTGCGGCGAGCGTGGGCGACATGCTGCGAGTGACTCCGAGAAGCCGGGGCGCCCGAACAGGCGCCGGAAAGCGCCACCGGCGAAGGGGGAGAGTGTAGCCGCTGCCGCCCGTCGCCGCGCCGCTCAGCCCGCGCGGGCCGACGCCGCCGCGCAGATGCCCAGAAAGTCCTTCGCCACCAGCGACGCCCCGCCCACCAGCCCCCCGTCGATATCCGGCTGGGCCATGAGGGCCGCGGCGTTGTCCGGCTTGAGCGACCCGCCGTAGATGATCCGCGTCGCGCCCGCCGCCGAAGCGCCGTACATCGAGGCCAGCAGCGCCCGCAGCGAGGCGTGCGCCGCCTGCGCATCCGCGGGCGAGGCGTTCCGCCCCGTGCCGATCGCCCACACGGGCTCGTACGCGATCACGAGTCGGGCGATCGCCGCGGCATCGACGCCCTTCAGCGCCGCGCGCGTCTGACGCTCGTTCACCGCGTC
>CAYVSR010000275.1:0-4654 GCA_964453125.1 uncultured Phycisphaeraceae bacterium
CGGCGGCGCGGGCGGCGGAGGGGCGAGGTTCTTCGGCGTCGAGGCGGTCGGCAACCGATTCGCGTACATCGTGGACGTCTCGGGCTCGATGGCGGGCCCCAAGATCGAAGCGCTGCGCCGCGAACTTGAGAAGTCGATCGACGGCCTCTCGGAGCACTCGTCCTTTTATGTGGCGCTGTTCAGCACCGACGCGAGACCGCTGGGCGCCCGCACGAAGTGGACGGACGCGACGCTGAAGAACAAGAAGGCCGCGTTCCAGCTCATCAAGGGGATCGAATCGGGCGGGGCGACAAACCCGTCGCCGGCGTTCGAGCAGATCTTCGAGCTGCGCCCGAGGCCCGAGGCGATCTACTTCATGACCGACGGCCTGTTCGCCCCGGAGGTCGCGTCCGTCGTGCGCCAGCAGAACTCGGCGGGCGGGCGGATCATCCCCATCCACTGCATCGCCTTCGTCTCGCAGGAGGCGGAGGACATCATGCGGCGCATCGCCAACGACTCGGACGGGACGTACACCTTCGTGCCGGGGTTCCAGCCGTGAGAACGAGCGGGGCGCTGCTCGGCGCGGCGGCGGGGCTCCTTCTCGCGCCGTGCGCGCCGGCGCAGGTCACGCTGCGCGGCGGGGCGCGCGTGGATGCGCCGGTCGAACGCATCGGGCCCGAGGGCGTGACGGTGGCAAGCGCGCCGGGCCGGCCTGAACGCACAATCTCCTGGGCCGAGGTGCGCGAGGTGGAGGGAGAGTTTGCCGGCGCCGCGGCGGAGTTCGGCGTGCTGAGCGATCGGGCGTGGCGGGCGTTGTCGCGCCAGGCCCGAGGAGACGTCGCGCTGGCCGAGCCCGTCCTCGAGACGCTCTTCGCGGAGCATTTGCCCGGGCCGACCGGAGCGGACGTGGCGAACGGCCTGCTGCGTTGCCGCCTGCGCCGGGGAGCCTCGGCGTCGGCGATCCCCGTGTGGCTCGCCTGCCTCCGCTTGGGCGGCGCCGACGCGGGACGGGCGCCGGGCGCTCGCGCGGAATCGGCGATCGACGCGGAGACGTCGCTTATCCCCGCCCTGGCGCCCGTGTTCATCGATTCGCCGGGCGTGCGCGCGTTCGTGGCAGAAGCCTCGCCGGGCGCGGGGGGCGATCTCGCCGGTGATCTGGGCGCGCTGTACCGCGCGGCCGCCGCGGCGGCGATCGGTGAGGCGGTGGCGCCCGACGCGCTGCCCGCGCCCGGGCCGAAGGAAACTCCGGGCGTGGCGCTGGTGCGCTCGATGGTGATGGCGCAGATCGGCGAGACGGAGGACGCGCGGGCGAGGGCCCGATCCGAACTGTCCGCCGGGCTCGACCGCGACGGGGGAACCTGGCGCGAGGCGTGGCGGCGAGCCGCGATCGGGCGCTCGCTGCTGCGCTCGGCGGATGCGGGCGACCGGCGGCGCGGGGCGCTCGAACTGCTGCACGTGCCCGCGCGATTCGCGCCGACGCAGCCGTTCCTCGCAGGCCTGGCGCTGGCGGAGGCGTCCGAGGCGCTGGCGGCGGACGGCGACGAGGTTTCCGCCGCCGCGCTGCGCGCCGAACTCGAGATGGAGTTCCCCGGACACCCGGCGCTGCTGCGCGCCGGCGCGAAGGGCGGGGCGCGATGACGGCGCGTCCACGGCGTGCGCTGACGGCGGCCTTGGCGGCGGCGCTTCTGGCGGGCTCGCCCGCGCTGGCGCGGGCCGATCGCGAGGCCGACGAGGCGCTGGCACGCTATCTCGACGCGCGGGACCTCAAGCGGCTGCTGATCGATCACCTCGAGGGCGCGATGTCGCGAGCCTCCGCCGACGAGCGGTCGTCGCTCACCGAGCGTCTCGCCACGCTCTACGCCGACGCGCTGGAGCGCGCCGCGACCTCGGAGGAGCGGGAAGCGCTCGAACGCCGGGCGAAGGCCCTGCTCGACACTTTCCCCGAGGCCGAGGGGTTCGACCTTCGCCTCACGCTGCTGCGCGCCGCGTACGCTCGCGCCGAGACCACCGCCGAGGGGCTTCGCCTGCTCCGGGTTCCCGCGCAGGAGGCGGACGAGGCGATTCGTTCGTTCAAGGCGCTCTCCACCGACTTCGCGCAGATCGGCGCCGCGTCCAACCGGCGCGTCGAGGCGCTGGAGAAGCAGGAGCAGACGGCCGGCGACCTCGACTCGGCGCTGCTGCGCGAGGCGATGGCCAACGCGCGCCGGCGCCGCTCGCTCGCGATGTACCTCGCCGGCTGGTCGGGGGTCTATCTCGCGGAACTGCTGAGCGAACCGGGCGCGTCGGAGCGGCCCGCGTCGGCGGGGCTGCCCGCGCCGGGCGCGATCGCCACCGAAGCCGCCAAGCGCCTGGGCTGGCTGCTCAACGCCCCGCCTTCCGCGGCGCCGACCATCGACCGCGTGCCCGAGGCGTCGCTGCGCCTTGACCATGTGGCTCGTGCGGCGCTCGGGGTCGGCGCCAGCGCGTCGATCCGCGGCGAATACGAAGAGGCATCGCGCTGGTTCGACCTCGCCGAGCGCTCGCCCGATGTCACGCCCGCGCTGCGCGACCAGGCGTTCGCCCGGCGACTCGCCGCCGCGGCGCGCAACGACGAGTGGATCGACGCCCTCCGCCTGCTGCGCCAGCGCAGGGGGGCCGACACCCCCGCCGGTTCGCCCGCGAACCCCGTCACGCCTCTGGCGCCGACGGAGGCGCGGCTCGTGGCGGCGCTGGCGTTCGGGGCGGACGCGCCCGGCCGTTCTGCGCAGGTGGTCAAACGGCTCCGCGAGATCGCGCTGGCGGACCTCGTGGCGCGGGACGAGCTTTCGGAGGCGCTGGACCTGACGCGCCGCTTCGGCGCGGAGGCGCTGGCCGGATTGGGCGACGCGAGCGGGTTCATCGTGGCGTACATCCGGGGGATCGAGGCGTACGAGCGGGCGCGCTCCGCGCACGCCGGCGCAGAGGGCTCGGCGGCCGAGCCGGGCAAGGCGGAGGCGCCCACCACGGACCGGGCCGCGGCGGCGTTGTACGAAGAGGCGGCGAGCCTGATGAAGGCGGCGCTGGGCGCGCCCGACGCGGACCGCTTCGCCGGCGCCCGCGCGAACGGGGCGATGCTCAGGGCGATGGCGATGTTCTACGCCATCGAGGACGCGCCCGGCGCCCTGCGCGCCGCCGACCAGTTCGCGAGCGCGGGCTCGCTGGCGCAAGGGCCGGCCGAGCGAGCCGACGCGGGCTGGATGCGCCTGCGCGCGCTGGACGTCGGCGTCGAGCACGCCGCGAAAAAGGCGAAGGGCGCCGACGCCAAGGCGGGCAGCGCGACCTCGCGGGCGCTGGCGGAGATCGAATCGAAGCGGGACGGCGCATCGAGCGAGTTCCTCTCGCGCCACCCGTCCGACGCCCGGGCGGGCGCGCTGCTGCTGCGCCGGTCGGCGGGGCTGAAGGGCGACGCAACTGAAACCATCGAGGCGCTGCTGCGAGTCTCTCCCGACGCGCCGACGCACGACGCTTCGAGACGTGAGGCCGTGCGCCTGCTCTACCTCGCCGTTCGGGACGCGAAGCCCGACGCCCGCAGCGGCGCGGTGGAGCGCTTCGCGCGCGTCGCCGAGCCGCTGCTCGCTTCCGAGGCGACGGACGCGAGGGCCGGAGACGCCGAAGCAGGGGCCCGCGCCGTGCTCACCGCGCGCCAGTTGCTCGACGCGCTACTCTCCGGGCCCGAGCGCGCGAACGACCCCGCGCGGGCGCGCGCGACGCTGGAGACCGTTCTTGCGCTGGAAGCGGGCGGTTGGGCGAGCCTCGAGGCCTGCGCGGGCGAGATTCTCTACCGAAGGATGCAGGTCGCCGCGGCGCAGTCCGCCGCGGACGAACTCGCGTCTCTCGCGGGGGACCTGGACCGGCTGAGCGGCGCGGCCATGGCCGATCGATTCGTCGGCGCCGCGCGAAGGCTCCTGATGCGCGCCGCGGTGACCGAGTGGCGCCGCGGCCCGCGGACCGAGGCGCTCGCCCGAGCCCTTGTGCGTCACGCGGAAGCCGCACCCGTCGCCGGCGAACCGACGGACGACGCCGGCGTGACCGCGCTGGCCGCGGGCGCGGACGCCGCCGCATTCCTGTTCATGGAAGTGGGCGACAACGACGCGAAGGCCGTGGCGCTGCGCTTGATGCGCGCGGCGCTGGCGGCGCGCCCCAACGACCGCGCGATCCTCCGCCAGGCGGCCGAGTTCGCCGGAGCCGCCTCAGAGCCCGCCTTCGGCGCCGAATGCTGGAAACGCCTCCTGGCCGGCGCCGAACTCGGGTCGAACGCGTGGTTCGAGGCGACGACGGGGTACCTCACCGCGCTCAGCCATGCCGACGCCGCGCGTGCGCGCGACCTTCTGGATCGGCACCGGGCGCTGTTCCCCGAGTACGGGCCCGAGCCGTGGGGCGAGCGACTGCGAGCCTTGGATGACTCGACGCCGCAGGCGCAGGGCGGGGCACCGGCGCAGCCGGGAGGCGCCAGGTGACCATGCCTGAAACGGACCAGGAACGCCAGGACCGCGCGCCGCACGCGGAGCCCTTCGCCTCAGCGAACTGGCCGACGGACCGATCGCGCGCCCGACCAGGGCCGCTGCTGCTCGTGCTCGGCTGCGTCGTGTGCCTGTCGCTGGTCGCATGGCTTGCGCTGAGCGTCGCGCCCTCCGGCGCACCGGCAAGCAGCGCACCG
>CAYVSR010000276.1:0-4651 GCA_964453125.1 uncultured Phycisphaeraceae bacterium
TGCTTTGCTACGCCGCCTACGCCGCCAGCGTGCCCGCGACGCCGTCCCGCGTCACGAGGAAGAGCTTGGTGGTGATGGGGTAGGGCAGGCGCTTGTAGTCCTGCGTCACCCGCTCCTGAAGCCGGCCCACGAAGGGCTCGGGGTCGGGCGAGAGCGCGAGGAACATGTCGCGCGCCGGCGTGGCGACGTAGAAGTCGCCGCCCAGGCGGGGCGCCAGTTCGTGGTGCAGGCTCGAGAGCAGCAGGCGCGCGGCGTCGTAGCCGTCCTGCTGCGAGAGGATCGCAGCCCTGCCGCCCTCTTTCGAGTCGATGAACTGCATGCGCAGCTTGGGCGCGTAGTGCTCGAGGTTGCGGCGCGACAACTGGTCGAGGTCGTCGGGCGTCAGGCCCCAGCGCACCATCTGCTCGGTCGTGATGCTCACCGTCATGTGCGGCAGGTCGATCACGAACAGGATCACCGTGTCGTTCACGAAGGGCACGTGGGCGACCAGGTCGCGCGTCAGCCGGTTGAAGATCGACTCGGGCTGGATGCGCGGCATGATGCGCGTGCGCGCCAGGTCGATCGGCATGTTCGCCGCCGACACCGACTCGCCCGCGAAGAGATGGTCGAGGTACTGCTCGACGATCTCGGCGCCCTGGTCCGGGTCGTGGGCGACGAGGCGGTAGAGGTTCTCGAGGTCGAGCCTCCGGCCGTCCACCAGCAGTTCGGAGGGTCCGATCAGCTGGATCGTCAGTTCGGGGTGCAGCCGGTGCAGCATCGCGCTGACGGTCTCGGCGAACGCTTCGGGCTCTTGCGGCATCGCGGCCATCACACACTCTCCCCACCCGAGCAGGGTCGGTTACGCGTCCCGTCGGGAACGGGCACGCGGGGGGTACATCGGTTGGACGCGCGACGCCCTCAACGGCTCCCCGCCGTCTGTGCCGCGGCGGCTGCCGATCGTGCGGGCGGCCTCGTTTGGCCCAATTGTCCCCTCCGACACAACCCGATTCGCACCGGTAGCCTTAGGGGATGCGTCGATTCTGCACAGTCTCGCAGCCCCGCCCGACCACCCTCCCTCTGATTATCGGCGAGGGCCGGCCGCTGGCGGTCATCGCGGGCCCCTGCGTCCTTGAATCACGGGAACTTGCGCTCACGATCGCGCAGAGCGTGCGCGACGCGTGCGAGGCGAATGGGCTTCCTTTCATCTTCAAGGCCTCGTTCGACAAGGCGAATCGGACCAGTGTTTCGTCGGGCCGGGGTCCGGGGTTCGAGAAGGGTTTGGCGGACCTCGCCTTCGTGCGCGACAGGGCGGGCGTGCCGGTCACCACCGATATCCACCTGCCCGAGCAGGCCGAGGGCGCCGCCAAGGCGGTGGACGTGCTGCAGATCCCCGCGTTCCTCTGCCGCCAGACGGACCTCTTGCTCGCGTCGGGCGAGGCGGCGGCGAAGCACGGGCGGGCGGTGAACGTGAAGAAGGGGCAGTTTCTTTCGCCGCGCGAGATGGTCGGCCCGGTGAAGAAGCTGGAGAGCGCGGGCTGCTCGAACGTGCTGCTGACGGAACGCGGCACGTTCTTCGGCTACCACCGGCTGGTCAACGACTTCATCGGCGTCGCGGACATGGCGGAGATATTGAAGAACTCGTCGCACGGCTCTCCCCCGGTGTGCTTCGACTGCACGCACTCGACGCAGCTTCCCGGCGCGGGCGAGACGAGCGGGGGCAGGCCCGAGCGGGCGCCGATGCTGGCCCGGGCTGCTGTTGCCTCGGGCGTGCACGCGCTGTTCCTCGAGTGCCACCCGGACCCAGCGAACGCGGCGAGCGACGCGGCGACGACGCTGCCTCTGGCGGAAATCCCGGCGCTGCTGGCGCAATTGCGGCGCATCCACGATGCGCTCGGGAGCGTGTAATCTGGGCTCTGGCCCGGGCGGCGTGAGCCCTCGCGCCGACAGGAGCCTCCGATGAAGTTCGCGTCGACTCTCGTGCGTATCGCGTGCCTCGGCGCGATGGCGATCCCGCTCGGCTGCGCGTCCGCGACGCGCGGCACGGCGGTGCCCTTCGAGCAGCAGGACCACGCCGTCGTGCCGGGGCTCGGGGCGGGCATCCGCACCTGGGGCGGGCAGGTGAACCCGGACTTCATGTCGGTCCTGTCGAAGTCCGTCGTGCGCGAGCGGGCCGCGCTGGGCCTCGCGCCCGACGCCACCGAGCTGCCCGTGGCGGAGTTCCTCGCGCTCTCCGGCGGCGGTTCGGACGGCGCGTTCGGAGCCGGGCTCATGTGCGGCTGGACGGCCGCGGGCAACCGCCCGAACTTCAAGGTCGTCACCGGCATCTCGACGGGCGCGCTCATGGCGCCCTTCGTCTTCCTCGGGCCCGAGTACGACGACGCGCTCCGCGAGCTGTACACCCAGACCAGGACCAAGGACATCCTGACCAAGCGCGGGGCGCTCTCTGCGTTGTTCGACGACGCTCTCGCGGACACCAAGCCCCTGGGCAAATTGCTGGCGCGCGTGGTGGACGAGAAAATGCTCGCCGCCATCGCCGCCGAGCACCGCAAGGGGCGCGTGCTCGCCATCGGGACGACCAACCTCGACGCCCGGCGCGCCGTGATCTGGAACATCGGCGAGATCGCCGAGAGCGGCGCCCCCGGGTCGCTCGAACTGATCCGCAAGATCCTCCTCGCGTCGGCGTCCATCCCGGCGGCGTTCCCGCCGGTGTTCATCGACGTGGAGGCCGGCGGGAAGAAGCACCAGGAGATGCACGTGGACGGGGGCGCCATGACGCAGGTGTTCCTGTACCCGCCCTCGATGAGCCTCGCGAAGGAGTCCAAGGCGGCGGGGTTCACGCGCGCGCGCCGGGCGTACATCATCCGCAACGCGCGCCTGGACCCGAACTGGGCCCAGGTGGACCGGCGCGTCCTCACCATCGCGGGGCGGGCGATCTCGGCGCTGATCGCCACCCAGGGGTTCGGGGACCTGTACCGGATCTACGTCAACGCCCAGCGCGACGGCGTGGAGTTCAACCTGGCGTTCATCCCGGCGACCTTCAAGGGCCAGGCGAAGGAGGACTTCGACAAGGAGTACATGGGCCAGCTGTTCCAGGTCGGCTACGACCTGGCCAAGAACGGCTACCCGTGGCACAAGACGCCGCCCATGCTCGACTCGGTCGAGGGCTCCGGCCTGCGATGACCCCGCCCGCCGGCGCCCGGGCCCGCCGGACGGGCGTCCGAGGCGCGCTAGACTTTGTCCAGCCATGAAGTGCGACGCCGACGGCTGCCAGAACGACGCGACGGTCTCGGAGACGGTGATCCGCGCCGGCCAGCGTGTCGAGCGTCACCTGTGCGACGAATGCGCCCGCAAGCAGGGCATCGCGGTGCAATCGCACCCGCCCATCAGCGAGATGCTGACGAAGTTCGTGATGCAGCAGGTCGCCGCGCAGGAAGTGAAGCAGGAACGCCAGGAGAAGGCGCTCGCGTGCCCCGCGTGCGCCACCACGTGGGCGAAGTTCCGTCAGGGCGGCCTGCTGGGCTGCCCGCGCTGCTACGAGGCGTTCGACAGCGTCCTCGCGCCCCTGATCGAGCGCGCCCACGAGGGCAACCAGCGCCACACCGGCAAGACGCCGCGCCGGGGGGCGACGGACCCCGTCAGCCTGGCCCGTTCCGCCGCCGCGGTGCGCCGCGAACTCGCCGACGCGGTGCAGACCGAGCAGTACGAGCGCGCCGCGCGCCTGCGCGACGAACTCCGCTCGCTCGGCGCCGATGAATCGGGCTCCGAGGAGCCCCGCCGGTGACCGCGCGAATCCCGGGCGCCGAGTGGACGCGCGCCGCCGGTCCGGAGGCGGACGTCGTGCTCTCCTCGCGCGTGCGCCTGGCGCGCAACATCGCGGGCCTGCCCTTCCCCGGCGCAGCGCGCAGCAGCGACCGCAAGAAGTCGCTCGAGGCCGCGCGCGAGGCGTGCCTGGCGTGCGATCTTTCGGCGTTCGACACCCGCGCCCACGACCGCGTCCGCTGGGTGGACCTCTGCGAGGCGCCCGCGCTCGAGCGCATGTCCCTGGTCGAGCGCCACCTCATCTCGAAGCAGCACGCCAAGGGGGTCGAGCCCCGGGCCGTCGCCCTCTCCGGGCCGACCGAGTGGCTCTCCGTCATGGCCAACGAGGAGGACCACCTGCGCATCCAGGTGGTGCGCAGCGGGCTCGCCCTCTCCGACGCCCTCGAGCGCGCCGACGCCGTGGACGACCAGATCGAGTCCCGCCTCGATTACGCCTTCTCCGAGCGCTGGGGCTACCTCACCGCCTGCCCCACCAACGTCGGCACGGGCCTGCGCGTGTCCGTCATGCTGCACCTCCCCGCGCTCAAGATCATGCAGCAGATCGAGAAGGTCCGGCGCGCCGCCAAGGCCATGAACCTCGCCGTCCGGGGGTTCTACGGCGAGGGCAGCGACTTCGCCGGCGACCTCTACCAGATCAGCAACCAGACGACATTCGGGCGCGCCGAGCGAGAGATCCTCGCCACGCTCGAGAAGGACATCGTCCCCGAACTCATCGGCTACGAGCGCCACGCGCGCGAAGCGCTCGTCAAGAAGCGGCGCATCGTCCTCGAGGACATCGCCCACCGCGCCTTGGGCATGCTGCGCCACGCCCGCCTGCTCTCCGCCGAAGAAGCCCTTCAGAACCTCAGCGCTC
>CAYVSR010000277.1:0-4650 GCA_964453125.1 uncultured Phycisphaeraceae bacterium
GCTCGTCGGGGGAGAAGGCGATGCCGTTGGGGCCGGTCAGGTCGTTGGAGAGCAGTTTGAGTTCGCCACTGATCAGACCGTACACGCCCGTGTGCGGCGACTCGCGCTTGGGGTCCTCGCCGAACTTGGGCAGGCCGAAGGGCGGGTCGGTGAAGAAGAGGGCGCCATCGGAGCGGTAGACGAGGTCGTTGGGCGAGTTGAGGCGCTTGCCTTGGTAGCGGTCGGCGAGAACGGTGACATCGCCGTTGTGCTCGAGGCGCGTGATGCGGCGGTTGCCGTGCTCGCAGATGGTCAGGCGCCCCTGCGCGTCGATGGCGAGACCGTTGGAGCCGGGCTGCTTGTACCGGGCGATGTCGGCGCCGGTATAGCCGCTCTTCTCGCGGAAGACGCTGATGCCGGCGTCAGGGTCCCAGCGCTGGATGACGTTGCGGTTGGGGTCGGAGAAGAGGAGGTGGCCGCGATCGAGGGGCCTCCCCCCCGCCGCGGCGAACTTCGCGGGAATCCACACGGGGCCTTCGGTGAACGAAAAGCCGTCGGCGAGTTTCTCGAGTGTGCTGTCGGGCGGGACGACGGCGTCGATCGCCGCGTCGTGCCGCTCGATGCGCAGCGTGACTTCCTGCGTCGGCGCGATGCGCCCGGGCTTGTAGAAGTCCAGCGTGGCCGAACGGAACCACACGAAGTTGGTCGGCGGGTTCGAGAGCGGGCCGTTGATGCCGAAGATGGCGACCTGAATCGTCTGACCCGGCTTGGCGTCGCGCGTGAGCACGACACGGTTGGGCGCGTTGAAGCCGGCGATGATATTGCCGCCCCGCCGGCCGATCGCGAGGGGCAGTTGCCCATCCACCCAAACCTCGGCGTAATCATCCACCGTCGCGTCCAGCACGATGGTCGCGCCGGCCGTGTCCAGCGCGGCGACCCTGTGCGGCACGGTGATCGCGATGCGGTACCACGCGAAAGCCAGGCGCCCGCCGGTGCGACGCTCGCTCAGCGTCGTCGCGTCGAGGGCTTCCCACGCGCTGTCGTCGAAATGGACGACGCCCGCCTTGGGCTCGATGTCGTGCGTTCTGGGCCCGCCGGGCTTGGCGCTTTCGGCATCGACGATGCGCGCCTCGGCGAAGCGCCACTGGCCCTTGACCTCGCCGACGCCCTCCTTCGTCGTGAGATCGAGGATCGCGTCCGGATTGCCCTCGGGCTTCTGGGGCTCGGCGAGCGCGGCGCTGGATGCGAGCACGGCCAGGAGCGCCGCGGCGGTCGTCAGGGATCGGAGCAGGGAGCGCGATCGCATGGGGGTTCTCCGTGGTGGAGGGTCGGCGGTCGGTGCGGGCGCCGCGAGTCGGCGTGGACTGTCGCAGGGAATCCCGCCGGGGGCGGAGGAGGCTCCCGGTCGGGGCACGCGCGGGATCGGCGTCGCGGCCGACCACGCGTCAGGCTTCGCGCACCCTGTCGGGCGCGCCGGATGGGTCGGGGTCACTTGCCCTTGCGCTTTACGAGACCGGGCCAGTTGGCGTCGGCCTTGCGCAGGCTCGCGAGGGCATTCTTGTTGAAGAGGTCGTACGCCTCCTGGCTGTGCTGCAGCACGAGGCGCCCGTCGACGATCTGCCAGAACCGCGGGTCGATGGTCGAGAGCTTGTCGATGGACGCGGCGTAGCCGCAGTAGCCGCCGAAGGCCGGCGCGTACTTCGTCGGATCGCTCTCAAACTGGACGCGGTGGTCCTGCGAGACGAAGCGGTACTTGGCGCCGCCAAAGACGGACTCGTACTGCGGGTCGCCCATTGCGGGCTTGCCGTCAATGAAGTACGCGACGACGTCGTAGCCCATGACCGCGACGCCCTGCTTGTCCGCGTTCACCAAGACCTTCATCGTTGTGCCGTTCTTGTCGACGAGGCCGGGCCAGTTCTTGTCCGCCTTGGCGAGGTTTGCGTTCAGGTCCTTGTTCCACTTGTCAAGGGCGGTCTGGTTGTGCTGGAGCACGAGCCGCCCGTCGAGGACTTGCCAGTATCTGGGGTCGGTCGGCGAGAGGCGGCCGATGGAGGCGGCGTACCCGCAGTACCCGCCGAACTGCGGGGCGTACTTGTCGGGCTCCTTCTCGAACATCGCCTTGTGCTCCGGGGTCGCGAAGCGATACGCGGCGCCCTTGTGCGTCGCGACGATCTCCTCGCGCCCTTTGACCGGCTTCTTGTCGGTGAAGTACGCGACGGGGTCGTAGCCATCGATGGCCAGCCCGTCGCTGTCGGTGTTCACAAGGGTCTTCTGCGCGGCGGCCTCCGCGACGGATGCGGGCGCCGAGGGCCGAGTCTTGGGCTCAGCGGCCGTGGCGCCGGCGATCGCTCCGGCGCCGACGCACGCGGCGAGAAGCAGCACGCCATTGGGCTTGTTCATGTTCGAGGTCTCCTGGATGAAGGTTCGTTGGTGTTGGCGCCGCGGTGTCGCGGCGACCCGCGGGCCCTCGGCCCGCGCGTTCAATGATGCGCCGTCGTTGTCGGCTCTTTCGATGCCGGCGCGAGCGCGCCGGCGCCGGCGAGCGCGATCACTTCATCCTCTTCCGCGCTGGCCGCCCCGGAAACGCCGATGGCGCCGACGATCTGGCCGTCGAGCACGATCGGCACGCCGCCCTGCAGCGGGGTGAGGCCCGGCGCGTTGAGCAGGGGCGTGCGCCCGGACTTGATGGCCTCCTCGAACGACTTGGTCGCCTTGCGGAACGTGGCCGCCGTGCGTGCCTTGCCGATGGCGACCTCGCCCCCCGCGGGGAAGGTGTCATCGAGTCGCGCGAAGAACAAGAGGCTGCCGCCGTCGTCCACGACGGCGATCGCGCCCGTTCACGCGCCCTTGTGCGCCTGCTCCAAGGCGACGGCGAGCACGGCCTGAGCGCCGGACATCGTGAGCACGGGCTTGTGTGAGACCGACACCGGCGCGCCTTCGGCTAGGCACGCGCCGGCAAGGGCCAGCATCGCAAGCGGGGCCAGGGACAGCGCTAATCGGGACCGGATCATCGGTTCATCTCCGTATGGGCGACTGGGGGCGATGGGCTGGGGCGGCCGCGACGGCTCTCGTCCCGGCGGCGCATGCGATGCCGGTAGCGCGCCGGCGATACGCGCTCCCTCGGACGATCCGCCCGCGACGCCATTCACGTATCCGCTCCTCTGGTTGCGGCATCGCATTCAATGCCGCCACGTGACCGCAGCGCGCGGCGCCCGCCCCACCCCCATGCAGGAGCCAGCCATGCAGGCCGTCGCCGTCTATCCCAAGGAGCGAGCCATCCGCACGATCGAACGTCCCGAGCCGCGCCTCGCCTCGCCCACGGAGGTGAAGGTGCGCGTCCTCGAGGTCGGAGTCTGCGGGACGGACAAGGAGATCTGCACGTTCGAGTACGGGACCCCGCCGCGCGGCGACGAGTTCCTTGTCCTCGGGCACGAGATGCTCGGTGAGGTGATCGAGATCGGCCCTGCGGTGACGACAATCTCGGTCGGCGACCTCGTTGTGCCCACCGTGCGCAGGCCCTGCCGGCACGAGACCTGCCCGGCGTGCGCCATCGGACGTCAGGACTTCTGCTACACAGGGGACTTCACGGAGCGCGGCATCCGCGAGCGCCACGGGTACATGACCGAGTTCGTGGTGGACGACGAGAAATACATGGTGCGCGTGCCCCGTGCGCTGCGCGACGTGGCCGTGCTCATCGAGCCGCTGACGATCGCCGAGAAGGCGCTCATCCAGGCGTGGCAGGTGCAGCAGCGGCTGCCCTGGTCCTGCCCGCATGCGCCGGACCACAAGCCGGGAGCGTGTCACCACGCGGTCATTCTGGGCGCCGGACCGGTGGGTCTGCTGGGCGCGATGGCCTTCGCCGCGGCCGGCTTCACGACGTACGTCTATTCCCGCGAGGGCGACGACAGCGAGCAGGCGCGGCTGGCGCGCTCCATCGGCGCACACTTTGTGAGCGCCACGGACACGCCCGTTGACCGTCTCGTCGAGCGCGTGGGCACGATCGACGTGGTGTACGAGGCGACGGGCGCCTCCGCGCTCTCCTTTGAGGTTCTCAAGCACGTCGGCCCCAACGCGTTGTTCGTCTTCACTGGTGTGCCGGGCGGGAAGCACTCCGCCGAGATCGACACGGGCACGATCATGCGCAGCATGGTGCTGCGCAATCAGGCCCTGCTGGGAACGGTGAACGCCGGGCGCGACGCCTTCGAGGCCGCGATCGCGGACCTGACGCGATTCATGGAGCGCTGGCCCGACGCGGTGCGGGCGCTCATCAGCGGGCGCTTCCCGGTGAGCCGCTCGCAGGACCTGCTGCTGGGCCGCGTGGGAGGGATCAAGAATGTCATCGCCTTCGGCTGAGCGGCGCGGGAACGCGGGCGGCGAGTCATCCCGGCCGCGCGACCCCCGCCTGCGCGCACGTTCGCCCGCGTCGAGCCGGGATCAGGGTGCGGACCGCCGCCCCCGCGCCGACGCCGCCCCGGCGAACGCCGACCGCCAGCCCGGCCCCGAGAACTTCCTCGGCTGAACGCCCATGGTTGAAGCCCTCGCGCACCACTGGCCCGAGTACCTGATCGAGGCCGCTCTGCTGAGCGCCTTCATGGTCGCCGCGTGCGCCGCCGTCACGCTCGTGCACCACCCCTCCTCTCAATTGACGCGACGGGTGCGCGGCCCGATTGC
>CAYVSR010000278.1:0-4645 GCA_964453125.1 uncultured Phycisphaeraceae bacterium
AGACGCACAAGCCGTTGACGCCGGAGTAGTCACGCGGCGCGAGGCAAGGGCAGTCCGGAGGACTGCACGCCAGTAGCCGGGGGTGAAGCGAGTCTTCGAGCGCCACCCCCGGAAGGGCGTTCCGCGCGTTCGCAGTCCGAAGGACTGCTCGTGGCGTCACTCCCACACGAAGCGCTCGTCCCATTCGACGCCATATTTCCGTAAAAACCCACGCATCTCGTCCTTGAAATCCACGCCCGCATGGTGCGCTTTCTGCCCGGCGATGTACGCGCGAAGCGCCTCGACCCCCGACTCGCCAATCGAGAACGCGAAATACCCCTCCTGCCACGCGAAGGGCGCCACGCGGTCCTTCATCCACTTGGAGGAGTCACGCTTGATGTTCAGCATGAGGTCCGACAGCGCCGTCGCCTTGCCAAGGCTTACGAACATATGCACGTGGTCTGCGACGCCGTTCATCGCGAGCAGCGGCGACCCCATGCCACGGCAGGTGCCGCCGACGTACGCGAACAGATCGGGCTCGAGCGCCTCGGGTATGAGCGCCTCCCGGTTCTTCGTGGAGAAGGCGATATGCAACAGAACCTTAGTGAGGGTCGAGGCCATACGGCCATGACCGTCACACGAGCAGCCCTTCGGGCTGCGGAACCGCAACGCAGACTTTCGGGGGTGTCGTCGCCGAGCCTCCTCCACCCCCGGCTACTGACGGTCAGGCCTTCGGCCTGAAGACAACGCCGAGGCCGGAGAGTGACACGGAGTCCGGGAGACGAAACCGATGCCTCAGAGGAACGCCGAGGCCTGCGGACCGGACCCGACGCACGAGCTCGCGCCCCAGCCCGATGCGAATCGACACGAAAAACCCCGGACTCGCGCCCGGGGCTCTGTTGATTCGTCGATGCGCACCCGATAGCGTGCGACGCCTCGCGGCCGCCCCAACTCACCCAAGATTCATCGTCATCAGGAACTCCGCGTTGGTCTTCACCTTCGCCAGCCGGCTCTTCATGAGTTCCATGGCTTCCACCACGTTCATGTCCGCCAGCACCTTGCGCAGGCGGTAGACGAGTTCGAGTTCTTTCGGGTCGAGCAGCAGTTCCTCGCGCCGGGTGCCCGACGCGGAGATATCAATCGCCGGCCAGATGCGCTTGTCCACCAGCTTGCGGTCCAGGTGCAGCTCGCTGTTGCCCGTGCCCTTGAACTCCTCGAAGATCACCTCGTCGGCCTTCGAGCCCGTGTCCACCAGCGCCGTGGCGAGAATGGTCAGCGACCCGCCCTTCTCGATCGCGCGGGCCGCGCCGAAGAACTTCTTGGGCCGCTGCAGCGCGCCCGAGTCGATGCCGCCGGACATGATCTTGCCCGAGTGCGGCATCTCGTTGTTGTACGCCCGCGCCAACCGCGTGATCGAGTCGAGCAGGATCACCACGTCGTCGCCGAACTCAACCGCGCGCTTGGCCTTCTCGATCACCATCTCCGTCACCTGCACGTGTCGAGAGGCCTGCTCGTCGAACGTGCTCGCGATCACCTCCACCGACGGGTCGGTGTTCCGCCGGAAGTCCGTCACCTCCTCGGGCCGCTCGTCGATCAGCAGCACCATGATCTTCACGTCCGGCGAGTTCTTCGTGATCGCCTGCGTCATCTTCTGCAGCAGCACCGTCTTGCCGGTGCGCGGCGGGGCCACAATCAAACCGCGCTGGCCCTTGCCCACCGGCGCCACGAGGTCCACGATCCGCATCTCGATCTCGTTGGGCGCGGTCTCGAGCACGTAGCGCTGCTCGGGGTGCAGGGGCGTCAGGTCCTCGAAGTTCGTCAGGTTCTTGACCGTCGCCGGGTCCTTCCCGTTGACCGCGTCCACGCGCAGCATCGCCACGAACCGCTCGCCCTCCTTGGGCGCCCGGATCGGGCCCTTCACCACCATGCCGCGCTTCAGCCCGTACTTCCGGATCATCGCCGGCGACATGAAAATGTCGTCCGGCCCGCCCAGGTACGAATACTCCGGCGAGCGCAGGAAGCCGAATCCCTCGCGAGCGACGTCCAGCGTCCCCTCGCCGAACATCAGCTCGCCCTTCACGCCGCGCGACTTGAGGATCTTGAAGATCAGTTCCTGGCGCGGCGTCTGGTGATAGTCCGTCAGCCCCTCGCCGTCGGCCAGCTTGTGCAGCGCCTCGATGCCCATCCGACGCAGCGCCGTGATGTGCAGCGCGCTCTTCTCCGCCTCGATGTACTTCTTGGTCCCGGGCTTCTCGATGTCCGCGGCTTCGCGTTCCAGTTCCTCCTCGTTAGGCAACTGGTGCATCGAGATCGGGGGCATCTCGGGCATCCCCGGCTGGCCCCCGCCGCCGCCCATGCCCATGCCGCCCTTCTTCTTCTTTTTCTTCTTCTTGCGCCCCTGGCCGGGCATGCCCTGACCGAACTGCCCGCCGCCTCCACCACCGCCACCACCGCCGCCGCCACCACCGCCGCCGTAGCCCTGGTTCGAATACGGGCGCTGCTGCTGCTGGTACTGCGGTTGACCACCACCGCCGCCGCCCCCTCCGCCTTGCTGCTGCTGCCCGCCTCCCTGCTGAGGCTGGCCGCCGCCTTGCGGCGCCGGGCGATCCTGCTGCGCCGGGCGCGGCGCCTGCTCCCCTCCGCCGTTGCCGCCGCCCTCCGGTCGCGGTCGCGCCGGGCGCTGCTGCTGCTGCGAGGGAGAGTCAGCGGAGGGACGATCCTCGACGGCGCCGGACCACTTTGCCATTGCTGCGATGTTCCTGAGAAAGGGTGTTGCCCCGGGCGTGCGCCCGAGAGGTCGCGGCGTCCTATCGCGGTCGCCACGAGCGTTTGGTTGTCCCGAGGGGGAAGGCTGTCGGGCCCGGTTCGCCCGCCGACGCGCGGCGGGAGGGGCCCCAGCGATGGCACCATCATACCCGATTCGCGACGCCCGGGCGCCGCCGGTGCGCAGGATTCTTCCCAGCCCGTCCCCCCCACGCCCCAAGACCGCCGGAGCGCCCGTCCCGCCGGTCAGGCCGGGTCGCTGGACCGCACAATCCGCTCAAAGGTCTCAGCGACCCGCCGCGCCAGGACCGCCTCGCCCGAGTCGTTCACGATGACGTGGTCCGCGTCGGTCCGCTTCGTCTCCAGCGCCGTCTGTGCCCGCTCGCGACGGTCCAGCTCGGCCTCCGTCCAGCCCCTCGATGCGCGCACCCGCTCCACCCGCGCCTCGCGCGGGGCATCCACGAACACCACCACGTCGCACTCCGCCTCCAGCCCGGCCTCGTACAGCAGCGGCGCGTCCAAGATCACCGCCGGCGCCCCGGCCCGGCGCGCCGCCTCGATGGCCGATGTGCGCGTGGTGCGCAGCAGCGGGTGGATGAGTTCCTCGAGGCGCTTGCGCTGGGTCGGGTCGCGGAAGACGATCCCCGCAAGCCTCGCGCGATCGACCCGCCCCTCGGGGCCCATCGCCGCCGGGCCCCACCACCGCTCGATCTCCGCCCGGACGTCCGCCCGGTCGAGCGCGGCGTGGGCCTCCGCGTCCGAATCGATCACCGCGCACCCCAGCGCAGCAAACGCCCGCGACGCCGCCGACTTCCCCGACCCGATGCCCCCGGCCAGCCCGATCACAATCGGGCCGGGGGGCGAGGAGGGGTCTCGTGAGGCGCGCCGCTTCATGCGCGCGCCAGTCTACGCGGGCCCGCGCCCCGTACCATCGCCCCATGCCAGACGACCTCCTCGTGGTCTTCGATCTCGACGGCACGCTCGTCGACACTCTCCCCGCCATCGCCGAGGCCATGAACGGCGTCCTGCGCGACGAAGGCCTCCCAGAGTGGCCCCGCGAGGCCTACCGACGCTTCGCGGGCGACGGGGCCCTGACGCTCGTCAAGCGCGCGACCCGCCACGAGTTCGACGCCGACGACCCCCGCCTCCGTGACCTGCTGCACAAGTTCCGCGAGCGGGACGAGAAGACCGATGTCGAGTTCGCCCGCCCCTACGACGGTGTGCGTGAGATGCTCGACACGCTCCGCGAACAAGGCGCCCTCGCGGCCATCGCCACAAACAAGGAGGAGCCCGAGGCCCTCGCGCTGGTGGCGCGTGAGTTCGGGCTCGACCGCTTCGTCGCCGTCCGCGGCGCCGTGCCCGGCGGCCCCATGAAGCCCGACCCCACGCACGTGCACGAGATCGCGGCGCTCGCTCGCGTGCCGCTCAGCCGCACCGTGTTCGTGGGCGACACCGACACCGACATGCGCACCGGGCGCAGCGCCGGGGTGTTCACCGTCGGCTGCTCGTGGGGCTTCCGCGATGCGGACGAGCTTCGCGTCACAGGGGCTGACGTGGTCATCGGCGCCGCCGCCGAGCTGCCCGGCGCTATCGACGCCGGCCTGAACCGCTAGCCCACCCCCCCCAGCACCGCGACCGCCACGCCCATGTAGATCAGGATGCCCGTCACATCCACCAGCGTCGCGACGAACGGCGCCGAGGACGTCGCGGGGTCGAGACCCAACCTCTTGAGCAGCAGGGGCAGCGTCGATCCCACAAGCGACCCCCACACCACGATGCCCACGACGGTCACGAAGAGCGTCACCCCCACCAGCAAGGCGCGCCCCCCGTAATTCTCGCCCAGCTGCGCCCCGATTACGATCCGCAGCGCGCCCAGCCCGCGGTGGAACACGCCCAGCGCGGC
>CAYVSR010000279.1:0-4644 GCA_964453125.1 uncultured Phycisphaeraceae bacterium
CCCCGTGCTTCGGGCCGGGCCGGACGGCACGATCTTCTACCACACGCTGACGACGAATTTCGACTGCGACATGTTCGCGTCGGGCGATGGCGGGCGCACCTGGTCCGGTCCGACGCCCGTCCCGGGAGGCGACAAGGTCTGGATGGCGATCGACAACGGGACGAGTTCCGGGCGCGGGAATATCTACCTCGCGTGGAACACCGCCGGGAACAACTTCGCGCCCAATACGTTCGTGCGCGCCATCGACAACGAGTTCGACACGCCGGTGACGATCCCGCAGACGCCGATCTTCGGCACGCTCGACGTGAACCGCGTCGGCGACGTGCTCGTGTTCGGGCGCAACCCCGGGAACGCCTCGCAGTTTTGGGTGGCGAGGTCGACGAACGCGCGGAACCCGGCGGCGCCGGCGGTGTCCTTCCTGGCTCCCGCGCAGGTCAATATGGGGGGCGCACAACGGGTCAGCGCCGGGCCGAACCCCGGCGGGCTGCTTGGGCAGGCGTGGATCGGCGTTGATCGCTCGGGCGGGGCGCGCGACGGATGGATCTACCTCCTGTGCTCGGTCGACCCCGCGGGGGCCGATCCGCTGGATGTGCACTTCGTTCGGTCGATCGACGGCGGGCAGACGTGGAGTGCGCCGGTTCGGGTCAACACCGACCCGCCGGGCGCCAACGCGTGGCAGTGGTTCGGCACGCTCGGGGTCTCGCCCGACGGGCGCATCGACGCGATCTGGAACGACACGCGGGAGAGCCAGGCCGCCGGCCTCTCACGCCTGTACTACGCGACATCGGCCGACGGCGGGACCACCTGGACGGGCGAGGCGCCGATCAGCCCCGAGTTTGACTCGATGGTCGGGTTCCCGCAGCAGAACAAGCTCGGGGACTACTACGACATCATCTCGGATCGTGTGGGCGCGCACGTGGCCTGGGCCGCCACGTTCACGGGCGGGCAGGACGTCTACTACACACGCATCAACGACTACGACTGCAACTCGAACGGTGTTCCCGACGCGACGGAACTCGTGCCTGGCGGCGCGTCCGACTGCAACGGGAACGGCGCCCTCGACTCGTGCGACATCGCGTCGGGATTCTCGCTCGACGCGAACCACAACGGCGTGCCCGACGAGTGCGATGGGCCCGCGTGCCCCGGCGACGCCAACGGCGACCTCGTCGTGAACTTCTCGGACCTCAACATCGTGCTGGGCCAGTTCGGGCAGTCCGGGCCGGTCGGCTCGCTCGAGGGCGACCTCAACCTCGACGGCGTGGTGGACTTCGAAGACCTGAACCTCGTGCTGAGCTTCTTCGGCGCGACGTGCTGACCCGGCTTCCGGCAGGCGCGCGACCGGTCGGGCGGTGAATGATCGCGCGAGGTCAAACGCACGGCGGGGCGGTTGCGCGCCGCGGCGGAACCTTTCGCCGCCGCCCGGCAGCCCGAAAACCTGCGGATTTCGGTTGCTCATCCCGCGAACGTGTGGTATATCAGACGTCGAAGAGTCTCGCGCCCGGCCCCCGCACGTCGCCGTGGCGCTCCTGTGCGTCTCGTGGAACCCAGAAAACTCGGAGGAGGACCAATGAACCGGTCTGCCCGCGCGCTCTCACGCGCCATTCGTTCGCGCTCGTTCCTGTCGGCGTCGTCCCCCTGCGCGCTGCTCGCCGTCGCGGCGGGGATTGCGACGCCGGCCAACGCCATCACGATCAACCTGACGTTTGACGCGAACGTGCCCGGCGCCGTGGGCACCGCGGGCACCGTGCGTCACCTCATCAACTCCGCCGCGTCGATGTGGGAGGACTGGATCGAGGACTCGCACACGCTGAACCTGACGATCGGCTGGACGAACACCGGCGGGAGCACGCTGGCGGTGCACACGCTGACCGGCGAGGGCGGCACGCCGCACCGCGAAACGTCGGGCAACATCGACTTCGGCAATCAGTGGTCGTGGTTCATCGACGCGACGCCCTTCCAGGACACCGAGTTCACCATGGCCTCGACGGTGTGGCGCGACGTGAGCGCGGGCAACCGTACGGCTTGGTTCAACGGGACGGCGCTGGACGTGTTCGAGGTCGGTCGCACCGGCAATGCCACCGCGGGCGGCGGCGCCTCGGGCGTCACCGACATGCTCAGTGTCGCCCTGCACGAGATCGGGCACGCCCTCGGCATGTCCTCGGCAAACGACGCCACGATCATCGAGACGAACGACGACGACTACGACTTCAGCACGACGCTGACCCGCGGCGGGGCGCTGGCGGCGCGCGTGGCCTCGGGCAGCAACATCGCCCACCTGCAGTGCAGCCTGGCGTGCATGTTCCCCTCCGTCAGCACCGGCATCCGTCGCCTGCCCTCGCCCACCGACATTTTCTCGACCGCGGCGGGGAGCGAGTGGACGGACATCGACCTTGATCGCAAGTTCTTCCACGCCGCCAGCAGCAACTGGGACACCAACGGCAACTGGATCGGCAACGACCAGCCCGACTCCACCGAAGACGCCATCCTCATGGACGGCAACACGGCGATCGTGAGCAACGCCGGCAACGTGGCGCGCAACCTCTTCATCAGCGAGGGGGCGAACGTCAATATCAATAACGGCGGCACGCTGACGGTCAGCGACGAGATCATCATCGACGGCGCCGACAGCGACCTCGTCCTCGCCGCGGGCGGTACCCTGGTCGCCAACGGCAGGATCACCGTCCAGAACGGCGACGCCCAGCTGTTCCTGCTCACGGGCGGCACGGTGGACGCCAACGGCGGCATCGCCATCGATCACGTCGATGCCGACATCTCCGGCTTCGGCACGATCAGCGTCGACGGCGGCACGCTCCGCAACGACGGCTCGATCATCGCCATCGGCGGCGACCTGATCTTCAACACCGCCGGCGCCAGCACCTGGGACCTCGACGGCTCGTCGGGCAACGGCGTGCTCAACGCCTCCAGCGGCAACATCACCTTTAACGGCGACATGACCGACGCGTTCAACGGCACGATCACCGTCGGCGCCGGGAACGAGATCGTCTTCAACGACCTCGCCACCCTCGGCGTCGGCACGTACACCGGCGCGGGCACGCTCCGCACCAACGGCGCCGTGGACATCGTCGGCACGGTCACCATCGGCGTGGCCACGTTCGACTGGGACGGATTCGTTCCCTACGCGACGACGACCATCGGCGCGGGCGACTCGCTCATCATCAATTCGCAGTTTCTCGAGGGCCCGACCTTCGCGAACTCGTTCGACGGCTCGGTCGTCAACGCGGGCGCGCTGTCGGTCAACACGACGGCCGAGTGGATCATGGCCGGCGACATGACGCTCAACGGGGGCACGGTCGGCGGCACGGCGCCGCTCGTCGTGACCGGGTCGATCGACGCCAACGGCGGGGTCGGCAACGAGATCACGGCGAACCAGACCTTCGAGTCCACCGCCGCCGTGACGATGTCGGCCATCGGCGACCTGCTCAGCCTCTCGGGGAACACGGTCTTCAACGGCGGGTCGTACACCGGCCTCGGGACGCTCCGCCTCGACGGCGACGTGACGGTCGCGGCGAACACCACGATTGGCGTGGACACCCTCGACCTCGACGGGTTCGTGCCGCTGGCGACCCTCATGGTCAACAGCGGCGTCGTCTTCACCATCAATTCCAACGTCATCGAGTCCGACCCCGACGGCGACTTCGACGGCACGGCAATCGTTGACGGCACGATGAACGTCAACACCACCGGCGCGTGGACGAACAACGGCCTCGTGGACCTCGTCTCCGGCGTGCTCGGCGGCTCCGCGATCGTCAACACCGGCGACCTCCAGGGCAGCGGCACGATCAACGCCGCCGACCTCAACAACAACGGCGTGATCTCCGGCCAGGACGGGAGCACGCTCAACATCAACACGACGTCCTTCGCCGACCTCGACGGCTCCGCCGAGACGGGCGTGATCAACGCCCTCGCCGGCGGCGTGCGCGTGCTGGGCAACTTCGGCGGCGAGTTCGCGTTCGACGGCACGATCAACATCGGCGCCGGGCGCACCTTCCGCATGGACAACACGGGCATCTTCAACAACGGCGTCATGAACATGGTGGCGGGCACCTACCTCGCGCCCACGTTCAGCCAGTTCGGCACGCTCAACGTGGCCGCGGGCAACTCCGTCCTGCAGAGCGACTCGGTCTTCGGCGTCGGCGGGACAACCAACCTCACCGGGGCGACCTCCGTCCTCCGCATCAACGGCTCGGCCCGCCTTGACGCCGGCCACAACCTCAACGGCGCCGGGGATCTCGAGGTTCTCGCGGGCTCGACGCTCTCGGGGAACGGCACGGCGGCGACCGACGTCATCAACCGCGGCACGATCCGCCCGGGCACATCCGTCGGCACGCTGACCATCACCCACTCCTACGCGCAGGCCGCGACCGGCACGTACGTGATGGAGATCTCCGCCCACAACGTGAACGACCGCATCAACATCACCGCGAACGCCGCGCTCGCCGGCGCCCTGGACATCGACATCCTCGGCGGGTTCGTGCCCGACTGGGGCGACTCCTGGACGATCATGTCGTACGGCTCCGTCTCGGGCGACTTCACGTCCTTCGCCGGCGCGCCGGCCCTGGGCGCGAACCTCTTCTGGTGGCGTGAGCGCGGGCCCACGACCTACCGCATCGGCGTCCGCAACGC
>CAYVSR010000280.1:0-4642 GCA_964453125.1 uncultured Phycisphaeraceae bacterium
GGCGGCGCTGGTCGTGATCGCACTCCTCGCCGGCGCCACGTGCGGGTGCGCCGACGGCGCATCGCGCCGGGCATCGGCGCCCGACGGGAGCGCGCCGGACTCGGGCCCCTTCGCGCCGGCCCGGGTCGAGATTCACGCGCTCACGCGGGTCGTCGCGGCCCGCGTCCCGGGCGCGGCCGGCGGCTCGCCGACCATCGAGGCGCACATCGAGTTTGTGGACGCGTGGGGGTTCGAGGTCCGGGCGTTGGCGGCGCTGCGCTTCGGCATCGCGGGCGGGTCCGGCGCGACCGTCGCCGGCGAGGGCGCCACGGACACCTGGACGGTGGACCTCACCGATCCGGAGGAGAATGCCCGGCGCTTCGACCGGGTGACGCGCACCTATGTGCTTCCCCTGCGCGATGCGCCGGCGTGGACCTTTGCGTCCGCGACCGAGGCGAGCGACTCGGACCGGGCGTCCGCAGCCGGGGATTCCTCGCAGGCGGCGCCGAGCCCCAGAGGGGTCCTGACGGTGGAGGCGGCCCTCACGGATGGGCGTCGGCTGACCGCCACGCGCAGGCTGGACCGCTAGAACCTAGGGCCAGCACGAGGCAGAACTCGCGCACGAATGGGTTTTTTGCGGCGCTCGGGTAGATTCCCTCGGTGGATTACTGGCAATCTGGCTACGGATGGCCGATGCAGACTGTTGTCGGGGATTCGTCACCAGTGCCCGTGGAGCCACGCGTGATGGAATGTGAAAATCCGAAGGAACTACTGGCGGCGCTTGCGAAGCAAGAGCGATCGCGCGCCAAGGAGGGCTCGGAGCGGCGCCAGTTCGAGCGCTTCACCGTGCGCGGCGAGGCGACGCTGATGGCCGATGCCCGCTGGGCGTCCGGCGCCAGCCAGGAAGAAATGGTCGCGAACATCCGAGACGCGAGCCGCGGCGGGCTCGGGCTGGTGACGCGCCACCGCATGGTGGTCGGTCGGTCCTACCGGCTGGTCTGCGTGTCGGACGGAATCGAGCTGTTCTCGGCCGAAGTCATGCCGCGTCATGTGGTGGCCCTGCCCGCGGGGCTGACCAGCGCGGGCGTGGTGTTCCTGGCCGAGGGCGCGTGGCTGGTGTCGCTGGGCGTCGCGGCGGCGGCGATCCGCGCCTCGGAGGGCGGGGCGGACCTCGTGTCGTCCGGCGGCGAATTCGGCGAAGTTGCGGCCTGAAAGCCGGCCCTTCGCCGGGCCCTGCCCGCGGCGTTGCTGGCGGGCGGCGGCGGCGTCCGGGGCAAACGCATCAACCGAACAGGCGGACGTCCTCTACGAGGCGATCGATGATCGCGTCGGGGATCTCGGCGCCGTCGTACTGCCCGGAGGCGATGTTGGCGCGGGCCTGCTGGACGAGGTCAGCGCGCACGGCGGGCAGCTCGCGGAGACGCGAGAGCAGGCGGGCGCGCTCGGAGATCTCGACGGTGTCCTCCGCGGCGACGGCGCCGGCGGCGAACGCGGCCGCGGAATTGGTGGAGCGGTCGTCGCTTGAGGCGCGGCGCACGGGCTCGGCGCGGGTGAGCGATTCGGGACCGGCGGCGATGGCGATGTCAGACATGTGCGATTGACTCCTTACCGGCCGCGGTCCGTCGCGCCGAGTGATTGACTTGAGATGACAAGCCCGTCCTGGGCGCCAAGTCCTCTGAGGCCAGTGCGCCGTGCGGCGGCTGGCATCCATTGGCTGGTGCATCTATCGTCGGAGGGCCCGAGAAGCCTTGAAGGTTTCGCGCACTGGCGTGAAGCGCTCCAAGTTCTTGTGGCGCAGATGTTTGCATCGAATAACCGCGGCTCGGACGAGGCGGAGAATCTTCGATGCCTCGCGAGAATGAGGCGGGAGACACGCGGGAATTGAGCATGCGATCAAACACCAAACATTCATCGGCACGCGTGGTCTTCGGGCTTGCGGTTTTTCTGATGTGCTGCGCGCCGGCGTTCGCGAAGGACGAGCGGGCCAAGCCCAAGCCCTCCGAACGGGGCGCCGAGCGTGCCGCCGCCGCCGACGGATGGACGATCGTGCTCGCGTCGTACTCTGGGGACGACCACGCGGGCCGGGCGCTGGCGGCGCTGGAGCGTGTCAAGGCGCTGGGCCTGGTCGATGCGCGCACGGAAGGCCGGGCTGGGGGATCGATCGTGGCGCTGGGGAACTATGGGTCGCCGGGCGACGCGCAGGCGAAGGCGGACCTGGCGCGGGTGCGCGGCGTGACGGCCAACGGGGAGCCGGTGTTCCCCGGGGCGTTCCTGGCGCCGCCGAAGCAGGACGAGGGCGGCGCGACCGCCGCGAACGACCTGCGCGGGGCGCGGGACGAGTTCGGCAAGAGCGTGCGCTACACGCTGCAGGTGGGCGTGTACGAGGCGAAGGACCGGGAGGAATCGAAGCGCGCGGCGGAGAAGGCCGCGGCGGCGCTGCGTCGCGCGGGTGAGCCGGCGTACTACTTTCACGGGCCGCAGCGCAGCATGGTGACTGTCGGCGCGTTCACTGAGAAGGAAGCGCGTGCGTTCATGGATCGCGCGAGCGGGCAGACAACGGGCGCGGGCGCGCCGGAGTTGTGGGAGTTGTTCCGGCGTCACCCGCAGAACCTGCTCAACGGCAACCTGTCGCTGATGGAGAAGCCGATCGGCGCGGACGCGGATGCAAAGGGAAAGAAGGGCGAAACGAAGGGCGGCAAGGCGCAGAGCAGTTTCCTGGTGCAGATCCCGTAGGCGCCGGCGGGGCGCGGGGCGGGGGGGCCGATCGGGGGGGCGGCGGGGCGGTCACCGGGGGCCGGAAGCGCCGGAAAATTGTGGCAAAACCGGCGAAAGGGGCTTGCGGCCTCGGGGGGGCGCGGTACATTGCGATTACCTGCCATCGCCTCGCACAGGGAAATGGCGGGCCAGCAAGCTCGGTCGACGCAATGAAGGCGTGAGATGTGTCCTTTGAGGAGTCACAAAGGATGCGCGAATGCTTGAACGCGTGAGCGGTCTTGGTGCGCTCGCACAGCCCCGTAACTTTGAGGAAACCACTCAATTGGTGATGCAGACGGGCGGCCGCGTGGAAACGCGGGGCCGACCGTTCTCCACTCTGGCGACCAAGCACAGGGGTCGCCTGCCAGTGTGAATGCGATTGCGCGCAATGCGCGATCCAAAATGGACACGCGGCGCTCGCCGGGAACGGCGGGCGCCGTGGTTGGTGAGAGCGTGCGTCCGCCGGGAGTCGGCGGGTCGCACAAGAGAGAACGAGATCTGCGCGGGGTTCGCCCCGCGCATCGGAGGAGCGACAGGCCATGGTCGGCGCGACGGAACGCGTGCGGCCGGGTGAGGAGAGGCGGCCGGGGATCGCGGATGCCGCCGATTGTGTTGGTAGCCAGCGAGTGCGCGGAAGCGTGTCGCGTGTGGCATTTACGTCAGGCGCCGGCTTGGGGCGTTGAGTCCGTTCAGTCGGACGGGTGAGAGGGATGTTTGTCGCACCCCAGTGACGCACTGCAGAAACACGACGACCTGACGACGACCGCCCACGGAGGAGATGCCGTGCGGCGGTCTTTCACTGGGGGGGATTGATCGGCGAACGGGGAACGACCGGGCGATGGCACACCAGCGGCGGCTCAACGCGGCGCGGATCACGGCGGCGGTGGTTCTTGCGCTGGCGGTGGGGTCGCGCGCGCGCGGGGCGGGGGCGGAGCCGCCGAACTACGGGTTCAACTTCGCGACGGTCACGCACGCGGGCAACGCGCCCACGCAGACATTCCCTCGCCCTGGGTTCCCGACGCTGACCGTCGGCGCTGTGAGCCACGAGTACCGCATCTCGACCACGGAGACCACCAACGCGCAGTGGTTCGAGTTCGTGCGGGCGTACGCGCCGTTCGTGAATTCGAACTCGTGGACGTCGGAGTCGTTCATCGGGCGTGACATATTGTTTGAAGGCGTGTCCGGCGGCGTGCCGCAGTACTTCCTGCCCCCGTCGCGGGCGCAGCGGCCGTCGGAGATCGGGTGGGCGTTCGCCGCGCGCTTCTGCAACTGGAGCCACAACGGGCAGAAGGGCGTCGGCGAGGCGGCGGCGGACTTTGAGGCCGGGGCGTACGACATGAGCCGGTACCTCACGCCGGGGTGGGACTCGGCGCACACGCCCGAGGCGAAGTATTGGATCCCCACGATGGACGAGTGGGTGAAGGCGGCGTACTGGGACCCGAACAAGAACGGCCCGGCCCAGCCGGGCTACTGGGCGTACCCGATCACGTCGGACGCCGCGCCGATCGCGGGCGAGCCGGGGAGCGGCGGACAGACGAACACGGGCGTGTTCCCCGCGGGCCAGGTGAGGCCGCTCGATGTTGGGTCGTATCCGACGGTCGTGAGCCCGTGGGGATTGCTCGACGCTTCGGGGGGACTTGTCGAATGGGTGCAGAACCCAGAGGAACCCGGCGTCCATCGGAGCATCGGCTCCAGCTTGTATCACCCCTTCGATCCGGCGTCATCGGACCAACTTGTGCTCAGCCGAATGGAGCAGGATTTGGCGCTCCGAATCGGGCTCCGAATCGCGTCCGCGGTGCCGGGGCCCATGGCGGCGCCGGCGCTGCTGGCGTTGGCGGCGCTGACGCGGCGCTCGCGCGGGGTCGCTCGAGGCGTTCGCTGAGACTGTGGCGGCCTCGCGGCGAGGGTG
>CAYVSR010000281.1:0-4634 GCA_964453125.1 uncultured Phycisphaeraceae bacterium
TCGTTGATGCCGTCGCCGACCATGCCCACGACGTGACCCTCGGCTTGGAGGGCCTTGACCTTGTCCGCCTTGTCCTTGGGCAGCACCTCGGCGAAGACCACATCGACGCCGACCTGCGAGGCGACCGCCTCGGCCGTCCGCTGGTTGTCGCCGGTCATCATGACCACACGCAGCCCGAGGGCGTGCATGGTGGCGATGGCCTCCTTCGACTCGGGCCGCACCGTGTCGGCGACCGCAACGACCCCGGCTTCGCGCCCGTCCACCGCGACGAACATGGGCGTGCGCCCCATCGCCGCCAGACCCGCGGCCTTCTCGGCCAGCGCGGACTGGATACCGCGCTGCTCGAGCAACGCCGCCTTGCCGACGAGTACAGCCCGGCCGTCCACCGTGGCTTCGACGCCATGCCCAACCACGGCCTGGAAGCCGATCGGCTCGGTGAGGGGCAGCCCGCGTGCCGTGGCCTCACGCACGATCGCCGCGGCGAGCGGGTGCTCGCTGTGCTGCTCGGCGGATGCGGCCAGGCGGAGCAGCTCGCGTTCATCAAGGTGCCCCCCAAGTGCCGGGATGATGTCGGTCACGGCGGGCTTGCCGTGCGTGATGGTGCCCGTCTTGTCGAGCACGATGGCGGTGAGCTTGTGGGCGGTCTCCAGCGCCTCGCCTCCCTTGATGAGGATGCCCTTCTCCGCGCCGCGCCCCGTTCCCACCATGATCGCCGTCGGTGTTGCCAGCCCCAGGGCGCACGGGCACGCGATGATGAGCACGGAAACGGCCGTGACCAACGCCATGCTCAGGCGCGAGTCCACCGGCGATGCCAACCACCAGACCGCGAACGTCACGAGGGCGATGGCGATGACGATGGGGACAAAGACGCCGCTGATCTTGTCGGCCAGGCGGGCGATCGGGGCCTTGCTGCCCTGCGCCTCCTGCACAAGCCGCACGATCTGCTGGAGGGCCGAGTCGGCCCCGACCTTGGTCGCAACCAGTCGCAGCGCGCCGGTGGTGTTCATCGTCGCGCCAAAGACGCTGTCGCCGGCCGCCTTCTCGACCGGCACACTCTCGCCGGTGAGCATGGACTCGTCCACGGCGGACTGGCCGCTCTGAACGTCCCCGTCCACGGGGATTTTCTCGCCGGGACGCACCAGGACGCGGTCGCCCACGACCACGGTCTCGATGGGCACATCCTGCTCCGTGCCGTTCCGCAAAACGCGAGCGGTCCTGGCCTGCATACCGATGAGCCGCTGGATGGCGGCGCTCGTCCGGCCCGTGGCCCGGGCCTCAAAGTACTTCCCCAGCAGGATCAGCACGATGATGACCGCAGCGGCCTCGTAGTAGACCGGGACCATCATCATGCTGCCCATCGCTGCTTCGCCGTGCGACGCGTTCGCGCCGGTCCCTCCTACTCCTGCGAAGAACCCCGGCCAGATCGTCGCCGCGAGCGAATAGAGATACGCCGCGCCGGTTCCCATCGCCACCAGCGTGTCCATGTTGGCGCTGAAGTGCCGGAGTCCCTTCCATGCCGAACGGAAGAACTGCCACCCGCACCAGAACATGACCGGCGTCGTGAGCGCGAGCTGGAGCCAGTTGATCCACGAGACATTGAACGCTTCGATCTTCCCGTGAGACATCGTGATGACGAGCACGGGCAGCGACAGCGCCGCGCCGACGATCATCTTGGTGAGCAGGCGTCGCGTCTCGGCCTCGCCCACATTCATGTGGGCCGAGTGATCTTCGCCCCCAGTACCGCCGCTCGTCGCGTGCCCTGCGTGCGCTCCAGCACCCTGCGTTGCCAGCATGGCCGCGTGGCCGTGGCCCGCGTGCCCGTGCGAAGGGTTCTTCTTCGGCCCCGGCAGAACCGCCCGATATCCGATGTCGTCCACGGCTTTGGCGAGTTTCTCCGGTCCGGTCGCCGCCGGGTCGTACTTCACCGTCGCCACTTTGGTGGCGAAGTTCACGCTCGCCGACGCCACGCCCGGCTGCTTGGCCAAGCGTTTCTCGATCCGGTTGGCGCACGAAGCGCACGTCATGCCCTCGATGGGCAGGTCGGCCCGCGCGGTCACCGACGGCGCCGGCATCTCGGGATTGGAGTGGTTCGCATGGTCGTGATGGTGTTCGTGGTCGGTCATCGTCGCTCATCCGTATCTGCGGCCTCACGCGCCGGCAGCGCCGTGTCCGCCCGTGACCGTTGTCCCGCACCCGCCCGCCGCACACCCGCACGCCTCGCCGCGCCATGCGCTCCGGGCTTCCTTGACGATGAACGGCACGAGCAGCAACCCCGCGACCGGGTCGGCCCAAGCCCACCCGAGCGCGGCGTTGAGAGCCAGCCCCGCGAACGTCGCCAGTGACAGCCACCAGCACGCGAGCGTCTGCACGCCGTCGGCCCGGACCGCCGCGCTGCTCAGTTCCCGCGCCACGCGCCGCTTCGCTAGGTACAGGCCCGGCATCACCACGATCGAGATCGCCGTGAGCACGAGGCCGACGACGCTCTCCTTGGATTCCGGCCCCCAGCCCGCCAAGCGCCGCGTCGATTCCGCGGCGATATACACCGCGAGCACCCACAACAACCCCGCCATCCATCGCATCGCCTTCCGTTCGCTCGCGTCGGTCCTCGCGGCCTCGCGTGCCGTCCACAGACGCCACGCGATGACACCCGCGCTGGCCGTCTCGATAAACGAGTTGATCCCGAACCCGACCAGAGCCACCGAGTCGGCCACCTCGCCCGCCCACACCGCGATCACGCCCTCGGCCACGTTCCAGACCAGCGAGATCGCCGTACACCACCACCCGACGCGCACCCACCGCGCCAGCCGCGTCGAGCTGGTGGTGTCAAGCGTGGTTGTTGGAGTGATGGTGGTCATGGATCAACGCCCTGTCAGCGGCCCGGGAGCAGTCTGGGCGGTCGAGGTCGTCGCCGACCTCTTCGCCGGGGCATCCTTCTTGAGCACTGCCCCCGCGATGAGCGCGCCGACCACCGCCACGCCCACGATCAGAGGCACAAACCTGCGCGAGCCCGTCGCCGGGGGTTTGTTGTCGTGACATCCGCAGTTGCAACTCATTGTTCACCTCGTCTCGACGCTTTCCTACCGCGCGATCTTGGCCACGAGGGCGAGCACTTCCTCGATCATGTTGTCTCGCTTCGCGCCCTGCTCGTGCATCGCATCGGCGGCGCAGTGCCGCAGGTGGTTCTTGAGCAGGTTCTTGGCGACCGAGCGGAGCGACTCCTGTACCGCCGCGGCCTGTTGAATGATGTCGGCGCAGTAGCGGTCCTGCTGGATCATCGCCGCGATCCCGCGCACCTGTCCCTCGATCCGCTTGAGGTGCTTCAAGTTCGCGGCCTTGATGTCGGGGTCCACACCCACCGCGTGCGCCCCCGGCCCGAAGCCATTGCGGGCTTTGCCTGTACCGGATGCCATACCCGGCGCGCAGTCGCATACCGCCTTCTTCATCGCGGACCGGGCTGCGCTGACGGAGCCACGCTTGATTGTGCCGCCCTTGGCCATCGCCATTGCCCCTTCATCGGATGCACGTTCACACAGTCACCCGCAGCAACCGCCGGAGGCTTTCGCATCGGGAGCGCCGCTGGGCGTTGCGGTCTTCGCACCGCCGCAGCAACCGCCGCCGCTCCGCGTGGGCGTCGCCGCGACCGTCCCCGGCACATCCGCGGCCGCACTCGCCGGATACCCGGCCTCTTCGAGCGCGGCCACGGCGTTGCCCGTTGTCCATCCGTCCGCTGCCTCGATCACCGCCGAACCCACCGCCACCGACCGGACCTTCACCCCCGGCACCGCCGAGAGGGCCTTGGTCACGGCCTGCACGCAGTGCCCGCAGGTCATGCCGTCGATGGCGAGCGTGGTGGTTCCTGTTGTCTGAGTCGTCGTGTTCATGCGAATCTCCTTGGAGGGAGTATACTCCCCCCGAGTATGTACGGCGGAGGGGTCCGTTGGGTTCATGCGGCGGGCGGCGGGGTCCATCGCCGCCCGATTCCAAGCCCCTTGAACCACATTCCAAGACGATGGACATGTCATCAGCGCGACCGGGAATGAAGCGGGACCGGTCGCCGCCTAGACCGGCCCCGCCACCGTGCCCTCGGGATGCTGATACCAACCCGGGTCGTCGTAGGACGCGATGTCCTTCCGGACCTTCACGACCGTGAACATGCCGCCCGCGTCGATCTCGTCGAAGGGGCCGAGCCACGCGCTGCCGATGGTGTTGGGCGGGCGGCCCATCTCCATCATGCCCGACATGCTCGGGGACATGGGCATGTAGCCGGGGATGTGTTTGGCGAGCCGCGCCGCCAGGTCGTCCTGCTTCACGCCCAGGTTGAGCGGCAGGTTGTGCCCCATGCCGTTCATCAGGTGGTGGACCTTGTGGCAATGGAAGGCCCAGTCGCCCTCGGCGTCGGCGATGAACTCGATGTCGCGGGCGGCGCCGGTGGGCACGTTGGTCGTGACCTCCGGCCACTGCGCCGATTCGCGGATCGGGCCGCCGTCGGTGCCGGTGACGTTGAACGAGTAGCCGTGCAAGTGGATCGGGTGGGCGTTGGTCATGCTGAGGTTGCCGATGCGGATGCGGACCTTTTCGCCCAGGCGGGCGACCAGCGGCGCGGTGCCGGGGAACATGCGGCCGTTGAACGTGAA
>CAYVSR010000282.1:0-4630 GCA_964453125.1 uncultured Phycisphaeraceae bacterium
GATCCCCGTCGGCCTCGAGCCCGTCTCGGTGCGCGCGCGGTCGAGCGTCGAGGCGTGGGTGGTGAACCAGGTCTCCGACAGCGTCAGCATCGTGGACCTCACGACGTTCAACGTCGTGGCCACGATCTTCCCGGGCGATGAGCCGGCGGACGTGGTGTTCGCCGCGGGCAGGGCGTTCGTGAGCGTCGCGCAGCTGAACCAGGTGAAGGTCTACGACCCGCTGAACCTCGGCGCTGCGGCGCAGACGGTGGCCATCGCCGGTGAAGACCCGCGGGCGCTGGCGACAGACGGCGCAACCGTGTTCGCCGCCGTGTTCGAATCGGGCAACCGGACGACGATCCTCAGCCAGCCCGCGGTGTCAACAGGCGCGTTCAATCCGTACCCGGGCGAGCCCAATCCGCCGCCGAACAGCGGCAGCCAGTTCGACCCGCCGATCCGCGCGGGGCTGCCCGTGCCCCCGGGCGTCGGGCTCGTTGTGAAGAAGGACGGCGCGGGCGCGTGGCGCGACGACAACAACGGCAACTGGTCGGCGGCGGTCGGGTGGGACCTGCACGACCACGACGTGGCGATGATCGACTCGACGACGCTGAGCGTCACGTACGCCACGGGACTGATGAACGCGAACATGGCGATCGCGACGGGGCCCGGCGCGCTGGTGACGGTGGTGGGCACGGACGCGACGAACGAGGTTCGGTTCGAGCCCAACGTGCAGGGCACGTTCGTGCGGGTCAAGATGGCCCGCTTCAACTCCCTCGACCCCGGCAAGCCCGCCATCACGGACCTGAACCCCCACCTGACCTACACGGAACCGACCGCGGCGCAGAGCGTGCGTGACGAGTCGATCGGCGACCCGCGCGCGGTGGTGTGGACGGCGTCGGGCGGCGCGGGGTTCGTTGCGGGCATGGGCTCGAACTCGGTGGTCCGCATCGGCGCGACGGGCGCCCGCGTGGCGCGCACCGACGTCGGGCGAGGGCCGACCGGGCTGGCGCTGCTGGAGAGCGGCGCGCGCCTCTTCGTGCTCAACCGGTTCGACGGCACGATCAGCGCGATGGACACGTCGACCAACGCGGTGATCGCGACGACCGGCTTCTACGACCCGACGCCCGCGGTGATCAAGAACGGGCGGCCGTTCCTGTACGAGACGCGCCGGACGAGCGGCCTCGGTCAGGCGGCGTGCGCCTCGTGCCACATCGACGGACGCATGGATCAGCTGGCGTGGGACCTTGGCGACCCGCAGGGGTTGGTCAAGACGATGAACCAGGTCTGCAACTTCGGGCTCGGCGGGTGCGAGAACTGGCACCCCATGAAGGGCCCGATGACGACCCAGACGCTCTTCGGCCTCGTCGGCGTGGGCCCGCTGCACTGGCGCGGCGACCGTGAGGACCTCGCGGCGTTCAACGGCGCGTTCCGCGACCTGCAGGGGGACGACGTCACGCTGACCACGCAGGAAATGGCGGACTTCACGGCGTTCGTGAACACGCTCACGTTCCCGCCCAACCCGAGCCGCACGATCAGCAACTCGCTGACGACCACGTTCCCGAACGGGGGCAACCCGGCCAACGGGCAGACACTGTTCAACACGGTGCGCCTCGACGGCAACACGCTGACGTGCTCGGCGTGCCACGCGTTCTCCACGGGCACCAACGGCCAGCTCTCCTCCGCCGCGGCGATCCAGGAGACGCAGAGCATGAAGATCCCGCACCTGCGGAACCTCTACCGCAAGACGGGGTTCAGTTCGCTCTCTTCGTCGAACAACCGCGGCTTCGGGTTCATCCACGACGGGAGCGTGGACAGCATGTTCGCATTCCTCCAGAGCGGCGTGTTCACCTTCGCGCCCGGCGCCGCCGGAACGCAGCAGCGGCGGGACGTCGAGGCGTTCATGATGTCGTTCTCGATCGACACACACGCGGGCGTCGGCGTGCAGACCACGCTGGTGGACAGCGCGAGCGCGCCGCCCGCCCAGTCGTCGCTCATCGACACGATGGTCTCGCTCGCCTCGGGCGGCGCCCCGGCGGTGGGGCTCGTCGTCAAGGGCCTGCAGGGCTCTCCCTCCGTCCAGCGCGGCTACGTGTGGGACGCGCCCAACGCACGGTTCCAGTCCGACGCGAGCGTGGAGAACCTCACGCTCGCGGCGCTCAAGGCGGGCGCGGCGCCCGGGCGCGAGCTCACGTTTACGCTCGTGCCGTTTGCCTCGCGCACTCGCATGGGCGTCGACCGAGATCTCGACGGCTTTTTCGACCGCGACGAGATCCTCGCCGGATCGAACCCGGCCGATCCCAACTCTGTTCCCGGCCCGCCCTGCCCCGGCGATACGAACGGCGACGACGTCGTGAACTTCGCCGACCTGAACAACGTGCTCAGCGTCTTTGGCCAGTCGGGCCCGGGGCTCATCGGCGATGTGAACCACGACGGCGTCGTGAACTTCACCGACCTGAACATTGTGCTGAGCGCCTTCGGGACGACCTGCTGAAAAAGCCGGAACGGGCGCCGCAATAGGACCCACCGGGGTCCGTTAGACCGTGGATCGCGGGGATTCCCTCGGCGTTCGGCCGTCGCCGCGCGAGGCTCGCGACCCTCGGAGGTTTCCATGCAACTCGGCGCAGCGCTCGTCCCCGCGGCCCTTCTCGTCGGCGCGCAAGCCGTCGGCCAGACCGGGTTTACGAACTGGGAGACCCCGCACGTCAGCCCGATCGCGCTGACGCCGTCCGGGGCCCGCCTGCTCGCGGTGAACACGCCGGACAACCGGCTCGAGGTGTTCGCGGTGGGGGCGGGCGGGGCGTTGACGAAGGTCCGCTCGATCCCCGTCGGGCTCGACCCGGTCTCGGTCCGGGCGCGGACGGAGACCGAGGCGTGGGTGGTGAACCACGTGTCGGACTCGGTCAGCATCGTGGATCTCTCGACCGGGCGAGTGACGCGGACGCTGTTCACGGGCGACGAGCCGGCCGACGTGGTGTTCGCCGGGGCGCCCGGCGCCCAGAGGGCGTTCGTGAGCGTCTCGCAACTGAACCAAGTGCGCGTGTTCGACCTCGCGAATCTCGGCGCAGCGCCCCAGATCGTGCCCATCCAGGGCGAGGACCCGCGCTCGCTGGCCGTGAGCGCGGACGGCCTGCGCGTGTACGTCGGCGTGTTCGAGTCGCAGAACGCGACGACGATCGTGGACCGCCAGGCGGTCTCGAACCCGGCGGGGCCGTACGCCGGGTTGAACCCGCCGCCCAACAGCGGCGCGCTGTTCGACCCGCCCCTGAATCCGAACAACCCGTTCCCGCCGCCGGTCGCGATGATCGTACGGAAGAACGGCGCGGGGCAGTGGATGGACGGGAACAACCGGAACTGGTCCGCCTTCGTGCCCTGGAACCTGCACGATCAGGACGTGGGCGTGATCGATGCGGCGACGCTGTCGGTCACGTACGCGCGCTCGCTCATGACCACCGTCATGGGGCTGGCGGTCTCGCCCTCGGGCGCGGTGACGGCCATCGGCACGGAAGCCACCAACGAAGTGCGCTTCGAGCCGAAGGTAAAGGCGACGTTCATCCGGGTGAGGGCGGCGTCATTCGACCCGTCGAACCTCGGCGGCCCGGCGACGATCACGGACCTCAACCCGCACCTCACGTACACGGTGTCGTCCGTGCCGCAGGCCACGCGGGATCTGGCGCTGGGCGACCCGCGCGGGGCTGCGTGGAGCCCGGCGGGCGACAGGCTGTTCGTCGCGGGGATGGGCTCAAATAACGTGGTTGTCACCGACGCGAGTGGCGCGAGGCTGGGGCAGGTCAGCGTTGGCGAGGGGCCGACGGGCGTCGCGCTTGACGCTGCGGGCTCGACCCTGTTCGTGCTCAACAAGTTCGAGGGATCGGTGTCAGTGATCGACACGGTGTCGCTGACGGAGTCATCTCGGGCGGCGTTGTTCGATCCCACGCCGGGGACGATCAAGGCAGGGCGACCGCTGCTGTACAACACGCACGCGACGTCGGGCCTGGGCCAGGCGGGGTGCGCTTCGTGCCACATCGACGGCCGGACGGACTTCCTGGCGTGGGACCTGGGCGACCCAACGGGCTCGCTCCGCGCCGTGAATCAGCCGTGCAGACAGGGCCCGGGCAACTGCGACCCGTGGCACCCGATGAAAGGCCCGATGGTGACGCAGAGCCTGCAGGGCATCGTGCAAGCGGGGTCCATGCACTGGCGGGGCGACCGCGCGAACCTGACGGAGTTTGCGCCGGCGTTCGTCGGGCTGCAGGGCGACGACGCCCAGCCTTCGCTCGCCCAGATGCAGCAGATGGAGGCGTTCATCGCGACGGTGCGCTATTCGCCCAACCCGAACCGCAACCTCGACGGGACGCTCCCCACATCGGTCGTCGTCACCGGCGGGACGGGGAACGCGGCGACCGGAGACGTGATCTTCCGCACGCAAAACACGGGAGGCGGCGGCCCGACGTGCGCCGCGTGCCACGCTCTCCCGCTCGGCGTCAACGGCCAGATCGACAGCGGCCCGGGGCTGGTTCAGAGCATGAAGATCGTGCAGCTCCGCGGCATGCACGAGAAGGCCGGGATGAGCAGGCAGTCGCAGCTCAATAACAAAGGCTTCGGCTTTAACCATGACTCCGACCGCGACTCGATCCTCGCGCTGCTCGGCCCC
>CAYVSR010000283.1:0-4603 GCA_964453125.1 uncultured Phycisphaeraceae bacterium
CTTCGTGCCCGCGTACGGGCACCCGCCCAGCCCCGCGACCGACCCGTCGAACGATCGCACGCCCAGGTCCAGCGCCGCGCGCACGCACGCCGCGGCGCGCCCGAACGTGTCGTGCAGGTGCAGCGTGAGCGCCGCGCGCTCGCCCGGCGTGAACCCGCCCAGCAGCGCCTCGATGTCCTTCGGGTGCGCCACGCCGATGGTGTCTCCCAGATCAAGCTCGCCGGTCGGGCACACGGTCCACAGCATGTCCGCCACGCGGCGCACCGCGCCCGGCGCGATCGGCCCCTCGAAGGGGCACGCCACCGCGCACGACACGTACGTCCGCACCGCGAAGCCCTCCGCCGCCGCGCGAGGCACGAACGCCCGGAAGCGCTCGATCGTCTCCGCGATGCTCGCGTTGGTGTTCTTCTTCGAGAACGTCTCGCTCGCCGCGGTGAACACGCTCACCTTCGACACCACGCGCCGCCCCGCACGGGCGTTCGCCGCCAGCAGCCGCTCGTACCCCGCCTCGTTCGGCACGAGCGCCGACATCACCGGCGAGCCGCCGGCGCTCGCGCCCGCGATCGCGCCGATCACCTCCTCCGCGTCCGCCAGCTGCGGGATCCACCGCGGCGAGACGAACGATGCGACCTCGACCTCCGCAACGCCCGTCCGGGTCAGCGCCGCGATGAGCCGGGCCTTATCGGCCGACGCCACCACCCCCGGCTCATTCTGGAGCCCGTCGCGGGGCGAAACATCGGTGATCCGGACCCGCTGTGCCATGTCTCGAGCCATGGTACGGCCCGTCCCGACCGCCCCGCGGCGCGCCGGTTTTATGCTTGAATCCGCGCCCCCGTGTGCGACAATGCCCCCGCCCGGGCGCCCCTCCATCGTGGCGCGCCCGCGCCGCCGCAAGAGGATGAGAAGGAGACCGAGCATGCGTTGGATGAACCGTCGTGCGCTGGCCATCGTCGCCCTGTCGCTGCTCGGCGCGTCCGGCGCCGTCGCCGGCAACCTCAACCCGCCGCCAGGCCCCGTCGCCCCGACCGACCGCAAGATCCTCAGCCAGGCGACCACGCCCCTGCCCCTGACCATCTCGCAGCCCGGCTCGTACGTGCTGACCAGCGACCTCATCGGCGTCTCGGGCGCCAACGGCATCGTGGTGGACGCGGACAACGTCGTCATCGACCTCAACGGGTTCTCGATCGTCGGCGTGCCCGGCGCGATCAACGGCGTGGTCGACCTCGACATCCAGCATCAGGGCTTCGTGATCATGAACGGCGCCGTGCACTCCTGGCCCGAGCGCGCCCTCGAGATCACCGAGTTCCACGGCGCCCGATGCGAGCGCCTCTCCATCCACAACAACGGCGACGGCCTCATCGGCGGCCGCTTCTCCGTCATCATCGGCTGCACCGCGCGCAACAACTCCGGCGTCGGCTTCTGGATCCCCGACGGCGGCATGATCAGCCAGTGCGCCGTGGAGACCTGCGGCACCGGCTTCTACGCCGGTCACGGGTCCACCCTTACCTCCTGCACCGCCACCAACTGCGGCAGGGGTTTTTCCTTCGACTTCGACTGCACCTTCCAGGCCTGCTCCGCCATCTACTGCGGCGACGGGTTCTACGGCGAGAGCGGCTCCACCTTCGACGCCTGCGCCGCCCAGAAGTGCTTCCTCGGCTTCCGCGTCTACGACCGCTCCTCCTTCTCGAACTGCTCCTCCGGCTTCCACTCGGGCGACGGCTACCGCATCGACGGCTCGGGCACGATCCTCACCGGCTGCTCCTCGAGTGACAACGGCGGCCTCGGCTTCTTCCTCGGGCGCGGCAACTCCCTGATCAACGCCGTCGCCACCCGCTGCCAGGACGGCTTCTACGCCGAGGGCGAGGGCAACCGCTTCGAGTCCTGCACCGCCGACGAGAACCGCGAGCGGGGCTTCTTCGCCGCCGGCGCCCACACCGCCATCGTCAACTGCAACGCGACGCGCAACGGCTCGCCCAAGGGCAACTCGCAGGGCATCTACGTCACCGGCGAGAGCGCCAGCGTCACCGGCTGCCACGTCACCGGCAACTTGGGCCGCGGCCTCTGGATCGCCGGCCAGTTCTCCGACGTCAGCGCCAACAACTGCAGCGACAACAGCGACGACGGCCTCACCATCGACTCCTTCAACAACCGCGTGCTCAATAACCACTGCGCGTCCAACAACGCCTCGGGCATCGCCCTCTTCGGCTGGAACAACCGCGTCGAGGGCAACAGTCTTGCCTTCAATGGGACCGGGCTTTTCACCCTCGGCGGCGAGAACAACCTGATCATCCGCAACAGCGCCACGGGAAACGGCACGGACTACAACGTCGGCGCCAACAACGCCTTCGCGCCCGTCGAGACCCCCATCACCATCCTGACCGCGACCAACCCCAACTCGAACTTCGCCCACTGACCGTCCCGGCGCTCCCGGGGGTGGGCGCCGGGCCGGACGCCCGCCTCACGCCGCGACCCACGGGAGAGCCTTTGGCGCGATGGACTCGGCCAGCTGCTGATTGAGACCGTCCATCTCGCGCAGCGCGGCGCCGTAGGCCCGTTCGAGGTGGCGCAGGCGCCGGTGCATCTCCATGATCTCGGCCGGCTGGCGCGCGAGGTCTCGCAGGCGCTGCGCGTCGTCCTCGCTGAACTCGCGCTCGCGCGTGTCCATCACGCCGCGCGCAGCGTCGGGCGCACGGAAGCAGGCGCCGGCACGACGTTCATCTCGTCCAAAGACGCCCGATACGAGCGCTCGACCTGGCGCAGACGCCGGTGCATCTCCATGAGTTCGGCGCACACACGAGCCAGCGAGACGAGGGCTGATCGGGCGCAGTCGGTCAGCGCGCCCGGCTTGGTGTCCATCACCGCCAGCGCGCCCAGCGCGAACCCCTCCGCCGTCAGCAGCGGCGCGCCCGCGTAGAACCGCACGCGACCCCGGGGCGTCTCGAGGGGCGCCTGCGCGAAGCGCGGGTCCGCCGCGGCGTCGGGCACCACGAAGGGCTCGTCGCGCAGGATGGTGAACGCGCAGAACGCCGTGCCGCGCTCCATCGCGTCGGCCTCGAGCCCGACGCGCGCCTTGACGAAGCCGGACTCGGCGTCGATGAGAGACACCATAGCCATGGGCATGTCGCACACGTCCGCCGCGAGGCAGGCGATCTCATCGAACGCCCGCAACCTCGGCGTGTAGAGCAGACCCGTCTCGCGCAGGGCGCAGAGGCGAAGGGTCTCGTTGGCGGGGAATGGGATGCTCATGGCGGTGGTCGCTCCCGGCGCGGATGGCGCCGCTCTCGACATCGGCGCGCCCGAGCGTCGAGCGTCGTAACACGCCGCGCTCCGCCGAAGCAGGCCGCTCTCAGATCGGAATATCCGCGCGAGGCGGACGCGATCGGCGCGTCCGGGCTTATCGGGCTCGTGCTCCGCTCACGTCTGCAGCACTCCCGTCCTGAACGGCTTGCCCCAGTCCCACCCGTCCGTCATCGCCAGCGCCGCGCCGAGTTCGGCGCGGGTGTGGTGGGGCTGGATGACCCGGTCGAGCCAGAGCCTCGCGGCGCCGTGGCGGATGTCCTGCTGCTCGGTGTACGAGTCGTGCACCGCCTTCAGAATCGCCTTGCGCGTCTCCTCGTCGATCGTCTCGCCCTTGCGCTCGCGGCTCTTGGCCTCGATCGTGGCGAGCACGCCGGTGGCCTGCGCGGCGCCCATGACGGAGCACTTGGCCCCCGGCCACGCGTACGACAGGAAGGGGTCGAACGCCCGCCCGCACATGGCGTAGTTTCCGGCGCCGTAACTGCCCCCGATGATCAGCGCGATCTTGGGCACGACGCAGTTGGCCATGGCGTTCACCATCTTGGCGCCGGCGCGGATGATGCCGTGCTGCTCGGACTCCTTGCCGACCATGAACCCGGTGGTGTCGTGCACGAAGATGAGGGGCAGGCGCTTCTGGTTGGCGTCCATGATGAAGCGGGCGGCCTTGTCGGCGCTGTCGTGGTAGATCACGCCGCCGATCTGGATGCCCCCTTCCGCGGGCTTCTGCACCGTCTTCTGGTTCGCCAGGATGGCGCAGGCGCGGCCCTTGATCGTGGCGTAGGCGCACACGATCGTCTTGCCGAACTCGGCGCGGTACTCGTCCATCGAGCCGGCGTCGGTCACGCAGCGCAGGATCTCGCGCACGTCGTACTGCGAGCCGAGCTTGTCGCTGAAGATCGAGTAGACGTCTTCCACGGGGCGGTCGGTCCCGGGGTCTTCCGCCGTGGATCCGCCGCTCCGTCGCTCCGTCGCCCGGGTCTTCGCCATCAGCGAGCGGATGCGCGCAATGCACGCCTCGTCGTCCTTCTCGCGGAAGTCGACGGTGCCCGACACGCTGGCGTGCATGAGGGCGCCGCCGAGGTCTTCGTCGGTCACGCTCTGGCCGATGGCGGCCTTCACCAGCGCGGGGCCGGCGAGGTAGAGGCCCGAGCCCTCGGTCATGAGCAGGGTGTCGCACAGCACGGGCAGGTAGGCGCCGCCGGCGACGCAGTAGCCCATGATCGCGGCGATCTGCCCGATGCCGTCGGCGCTGATCACGGCGTTGTTGCGGAAGATGCGCCCGAAGTCGTCGGTGTCGGGGAAGACC
>CAYVSR010000284.1:0-4594 GCA_964453125.1 uncultured Phycisphaeraceae bacterium
CGATGTCCGTGCCGCTGATCGCGGCGTTGCCGGTGATGGCGATGCGTCCGTAGCCGAGGGTCTGGGAGGCGCTGGCGACCTCGAGGTCGAATCCGCCGTTGTTGGCGACGTTCATGCCGGAGTTGAAGCGGAGCGTGCCGCCGGTGCGTGCGAGGAGATCGGCGCCGGTGTTGGAAGAGAGTCCGCCGGCGCGCGCGAACGACAGCGTGCCGCCGTTGGCGGCGATCATCGTGCCCTCGTTGGCGAGCGTTGTGCCGGTGAGCGTGATGGTCTTGGCGGCGGTCTGGCTGGAGACGACGCCCTTGTTCACGAGGGCGCCGAGTTGGCCAAGGTTGCCGCCCTGGACGCCGGAGCGCACGGTGATGCCGGTGTCGATGACGAGCGTGCCGGCGTTGGCACGGACGAAGCCGTTGGTGTTGTTCGTGCCGTCGAAGACGACCTCGCCCGCGCCGGTGAGCGTCTGGTTGCCGGCGCCGAGGAGGTCAAGGACGGTGGCATTGGCCCCGGCGATGATCGAGACGGTCTTGCCCGCGTTGATCGTGAGCCCGCCGCCGACGCTGAGCGTGTAGTTGTTGAGGAGCGACACATCGGTGTCGAGCGTCACGCCGCCGGTGAGAGCGCCGCCGACGCCGGCGGAGGATGTGAGGAGCGTTGAGCCGGCGGAGCCGGAGATCGTGCCGCCCGCGATTGTGCCGTTCTGGAGCACGAACGACCCTGTTGCGCCGTCGAGGGTGAGAGTATTGCCGGTGTTGGTGAGCGTCCCGGTGATGTTGACCGTGCCGCCGGTGCGGCTCCAGCGCGCGGGTGCGACCGACGCGGAGTTGAACGTGCCGCCGAGGTTGAGCGTGGAGCCGTTCAGAAGGAACGTGCCCGCGTTGGACCAGGCGTCGATCAGCGTAAGCGTGCCGCCGTTGGTGGCCTCGAGGACGCCGGTGGCGTTGTTGGTGACGGCTCTCGCGGTGATGGTGCGCGAGTTGGTGCGGGCGGCGATGGTCCCGTTGTTGATGATCAGCCCGGTCTGGCCGACGTTGCCGCCCTGGGCGCCGGAGCGGACGGTCGTGCCGGCGCCGACGACCAGGGTGCCGGAGTTGGCGCGGACGAAGCCCGTGGTGGAACTGGTTCCGTCGAAGACGACGTCGCCGCCGCCGGCGAGATTCTGATTGCCGGCGCCGAGGAAGTCGAGGATGGTGAAACCGGCGCCGGAGTTCAATGAGACGGTTCTGCCGGCGTTGACGGTGAGCCCGCCGGAGACGTTGATGTTTGCGCCGTTGACGAGGGTGAGGCTGGTGTCGAGGGTGACACCGGAAAGCGTGCTCGTGCTGTTGGTTGTGTTGAGGACGGCGCCGCCGGAGGTCGCGATTGTGCCGCCGGTGATGGTCCCGCCGTTGAGGTTGAACGAGCCGGTGTCGGCGTCGAGGGTGAGGGTGTTGCCGGTGTTGGTGAGCGTCCCGGTGATGTTGACCGTGCCGCCGGCGCGGTTGAAGCGAGCGGGGGCGACGGACGAAGTTCCGAACGAGCCGCCGAGGTTGAGAGCGCTTGCCGGGTTGCTGTCGAGGAGGAACGTGCCCGCGTTCGACCACGCGCCGGCCAAGGTGAGCGTGCCGCCGTTGGTGGCCTCGAGGACGCCGGTTGCGTTGTTGGTGACGGCGGTCGCGATGATGGTGCGGGCGTTGGTGCGCGAAGAGATGGTCCCGTTGTTGACGACGGGGCCGCTCTGGCCGACGTTGCCGCCCTGCGTCCCGGAGCGGATGGTCGTGCCAGCATCGATGACCAGTGTCCCGCCGAAGGCGCGGACGTAGCCGGTCGAGCCGTTCGTGCCGTTGAAGACCACCTCGCCCCCGCCTCCGAGGGCGCTGCTGCCGACGCCCAAGTCGAGGACGGTGAAGCTGCCGCCGGAGTCGAGGGAGACGGTCTTGCCGGCGTTGATCGTGAGCCCGCCGCTGGCGTTCAGTGTGTAGCTGTTGATGATGGAGAGATCGGTGTCGAGGATGACGCCGGAGAGCGTGCCGGTGGTCCCCGCGGTGAGGAGAGCCGCCAAGTCGCCGGGAGTGGCGATCGTCCCGCCGATGATCGTGCCGCCGTTCAGGTTGAACGACCCCGTGCCGGCGTCGAGCATCAGCGTGTTGCCGGTGTTGGTGAGCGTCCCCGTGATGTTCACCGTGCCGCCGGCGCGGTCCAGGCGCGCGGGGGCGATGGATGCGAAGTTGAACGAGCCGCCGAGATTAAGAGTGGAGTTGTTGCTGCGCAGCGTCCCCGTGTTGCTCCACACCCCGCCCAGGGTCAGCGTCCCCCCGCTGGTGGCCTCCAGCGTGCCGGCGTTGGACCAGGTTCCGGCCATCGTGAGCGTGCCGCCGTTGGTGGCTTCGAGGAGGCCGGAGGCGTTGTTGGTGACGGCGGTCGCGATGATGGTGCGGGCGTTGGTGCGGGAGGAGATCGTCCCGTTGTTGATGACGGGGCCGTTCTGCCCGACGTTGCCGCCCTGCGTCCCGGAGCGGATGGTCGTGCCGGCGTCGACGACCAGTGTGCCGCCGAAGGCGCGGACGAAGCCGGTCGTGCTGCTCGTGCCGTTGAAGACAACCTCGCCCCCGCCGCCGAGGGTCTGATTGCCGGCGCCCAAGTCCAAGACCGTGAAGCCGCTGACGGAGTTGAGGGAGACGGTCCTGCCGGCGTTGATGGTGAGCCCGCCGCTGGCGTTCAGTATGTAGTTGTTGATGATCGAGAGGTCGGTGCCGAGCGTGACGCCGGAGAGGGTTCCCGAACTGCCGAACGTGGTGAACCCCGGGCCGGAGATCGTCGCATTGCTGATCGTGCCGCCGGCGAGGCGGTACGTCCCGGCGGTGATATTGATCGTGCCGCCGTTCATGTTCAGGGTGTTGGCGGTGTGCGAGAGAATCGCGTCCGCGGAGTTGAGCGTGAGCGCGGCGAGGCCGACCGCGCTGTTGAGCGTGACGGTGTAGGCGGCGCCGGTGACGAGGTCGATCGTCGCGGTGTCGGCGGGCGCGTTGGGGAAGGCGGGCGAGGTCGACCAGTTCGTCCCGACGTTCCAATTGCCGCCGAGGGCGTTGGTCCACTGGCCGTCGATGCGGGCGGCGGCGCCGGCGGACAGCGCGAGCGAGAGCGCGGACACAGACACGACGGGCGCGGTGCGGGTGCGGGTCATCACGACGATCCTCTCGAAGAAGGAACTCTCCCTGCGACTCTCGATGGCTCCACCAGCGTTGCGTGCCGGTGCGCCGACTCCGGGAGCGATACTACCAGACCCCTACCGCCGATGCAACGGTTTTTTCGGTCATTGCGAGGATCGGCGAAGGCGCACGGGGGCGCCGGGGCCGGTGGCCGTGTCGTGCACAGACGCGTCAGACGCAGCGGATCGACGAGTCCTCAGCGCCGACGACGGCGCGCCGCGAGCAGCGCCGCGAAGAGCGCGGGGGCGCACGCCGGCGCCGGGACGATCGAGATCGTCATGCTCGTGAAGTCGGCGCCGAAGGGCTCGAACGGCCCGTCCTCCATGACCCAGTTGAAGTTGGTGAGGCCCGAGAACCCGTAGGTTCCCACGGCGCCGAGGATGTCGAGCGAGCCGAGCGTCGTGCCGTCGTACCCCACGCTGAAGTTGTTGCGGAAGGCGCCGAACGAGCCGGGGACGTCCGTCGGCAGGCCGCCGGGGTTGTCGACGGTGGTCGAGACGTAGAAGCCGTCCACGCCGGGGTCGTTGTCGCGCAGGACGAAGTAGCCGAGCGCGAAGGAGGGCGCGAGACCGACCTGGAGTGAGCCGAAGGACATCTCGAGCGAAGATTGATCGATCACGTACCCGCGCCGCGGGCCGATGGCGCTGTTGGTGAACGTGTTCGAGTCGAGCCGGAAGCGCATGCTCGCCGGCGCGCCGATGGGCACGCCCGCGAGCGGGCCGGTGGGCACGCCGTTGAAGGAGACCGCGCCGGAGATATCCACCTGCACGATGGCGGCGTGGGCGGCGCTCGCGAGGCAGGGGGCGATGGCGACGAGCAGACGGGTGGTGAGGCGACGCATAGGTTCCCTCCTGGCCGGCGCAGCGGCGCGCGTGGCGCGATCGCCCGTCAGTCTACTCGCGCCCGTACGCCCCACAAGGCGCTGGCCAGCGGCGGTCAGCGCCCGGCCGTGAAGAACGTGCGCAGCGAGTCGTAGATGTCGTCGCGGCCGTTGACGCGGCTGGTGACCAGGCGCGAGCCGAGGGAGTTCGATCCCCCGTCGCTCGCGCTCCGGGCTCGTTCGCCCGCAGCGCCAAGGCCGTTCCCGTTCGAGCCGTTCCCACCGGCGGCGCCGCCGTTCTTGCCGCCCTGGGGCCGGCGGTCGCTGGCGCAGTCGGGGAAGGCCTCGTGCAGCACGTTGATGAAGTTCCCGCTGCCGTAGCTGCTCGCGACCTGGCAGTAGCCGAACATGTTGCTCGCGGGGAGCAGCGCCTCGGTCAGCAGTTTCACGCACTGGCGGTTGTCCGCCTCGCTGCTGTTGTCGCCGTCGCTGAAGTGGAAGAGGTAGATGTTCCAGTCCTGTGGCGAGTAGCGCTCGTCGATCAGTTGCTTGGCGCACTGCAGGGCGGAGGAGATCCGCGTGCCGCCGT
>CAYVSR010000285.1:0-4571 GCA_964453125.1 uncultured Phycisphaeraceae bacterium
GCGACGAGGCCGCCAAGATCTTCGCCTTCCACCAGGGGCTGCTCTCCGACGTCTCGCTCACCGGCCCGATGCGCAAGCGCATCGAGACCGACCGCGTCACCGCGGAGTACGCGGCGAGCGAGGAGTTCAACCGCCTCGCCGGCATGTTCTCGCGGATGGGCGACGACTCGTTCGCCACGAAGGTGGACGACGTGCGCGACCTCGAGCGGCGCGTGCTGCGCGCGCTCATCGGCGAGCACCGCTCGGCGCTCGCCGCGATGGGCGACGGCGCCGTGGTCGTGGCGCACGCGCTCACCCCGTCGCAGGCCGCGGGCTTCGACACCGGGCGCGTGCTGGCGTTCGCCACCGAGACGGGCGGGCGCACCTCGCACACCGCGATCGTGGCGCAGGCGCTGGGCATCCCGGCGGTGGTCGGCGTGGCCCGCCTGCTCGATTCCGCGTCCGACGGCGACACGATCATCATCGACGGCGACCGGGGCGTGGTCGTCCTCAACCCCGCGCCGGACACCCTTGCCTCGTACCAGCGACACATCGAGCGCGTCCGCGCGTTCTCCATCGCGCTGGGCGAACTCGCCGATCTGCCCTCCGTCACGCTCGACGGGGAGCGCGTCGATCTCTACGGCAACATCGAGTTCGCGCGCGAGGCGGCCACCGTCGTCGCCACCGGGGGCGCCGGCGTCGGCCTCTACCGCACCGAGTTCCTCTGGCTTACATCTGACCACGAGCCCTCGGAAGAGGAGCAGTTCAACGCGTACCGCACGACCGTCGAACTGCTCAGGGGCCGGCCGCTGACGCTCCGCACGTTCGACCTCGGCGCCGACAAGCTGACGCACGCCCAGGCCGCCGAGCCCGAGGCCAACCCGTTCCTCGGCCTGCGGTCCATCCGCTACTGCCTCCAGAACCTCAAGATGTTCAAGCGCCAGTTGCGCGCGGCGCTTCGCGCCAGCGCCCTGGGCCCGGTGCGGATCATGTTCCCCCTCGTCACCACCACCGTCGAGCTGCGCCAGGCGCGCATGGTGCTCAACGACGTGATGGAGGACCTGGAGGACGAGGGGACGCCCTTCGACCGGAAGTTGAAGGTCGGCATGATGGTCGAGACCCCCAGCGCCGCGGTCATGGCGGCGACCTTTGCGCGCGAGGTCGATTTCTTCTCGATAGGGACGAACGACCTGGTGCAGTACGTGCTGGCGGTGGACAGGACGAACGAGCACGTGGCGCCGCTGTACACCCCGGCCCACCCCGCGGTGCTGAAACTGCTGAAGGACGTGATCCGTGCGGGTCGGCGGGAGGACATCGACGTCTCGTGCTGCGGCGAGATGGCGGGCGAGGTGGAATACACCATGTTGCTTCTGGGGTTCGGTTTGCGTAGCCTGTCTCTGTCGCCGACGGCCATTCCCCGTGTGAAACGGGTGATCCGTTCGGTCGATATTCCCTCATGCGAACGCCTGGCCCGACGGGTCGGCTCGTTCGATTCCGAGCGACAGATCGCGGCGTTTCTCCGCGATGCTGTCCGAAAGATCATCCCCGAGGCCTACGACGGGCGTTCCGTCGACGAGTCGGCTTGACCGGCTCCCTTGGGACCAGACCTACCCCGGCGCCGCCCTCGGGCCCGCCGGCCGCAACGCCCGATCCCGCCCCGCAGGGCAGTGCGCCGCGATCCCCCTCGGGGGGTCGGCAGGCCCGCCGCGAAGCAGGCGAATTCGGGCGACAGACCGCGACCTTGGCCGCGCGAGCCCCGCGAGGGGCGAGCGAGGGCGCGAGGTCGGCGTGAGCGGCCGGCGTGGTGTAGCCCGATGGCGAACCAGAGCGCCAATGCCGCGAGCGACTGCCTCCGTGGGCTCCATCCGCATCCCGACCCGACGAACGCCGCGCGATCATGATCGCGCCGCGCTCGCGGTGCGCGCCCGACGGGCGCGCGTGGAGTGCGATCGGGGCCCCGCGCCGGCGTCGCCTCGCGCCTGACCGCGAGAGGACCTCATGCCCGAACAGAACAACAAGATGCTCGTCAACTACGTCCCCGGCGTCGAGTGCCGTGTGGCCGTGGTGCGCAACGGACGGCTCGACGAGCTGCACGCGGAGCGCGCCGACAGCGTCTCGCACGTCGGCAACATCTACGTCGGCAAGGTGATGAACGTGGAGGCGGGCATCCAGGCCGCCTTCGTGGACTTCGGCCTCGAAGAGAACGGCTTCCTGCACGTCACCGACATCCACCCGCGCTACTTCCCCGGCGAGGACGACTCGGCCACCGAGCGCGTGGGCCTCAAGACCCCGCGCCGCGAGCGCCCGCCGATCCAGGCGTGCCTGAAGCGCGGCCAGGAGGTGATCGTTCAGGTGCTCAAGGAGGGCATCGGCACCAAGGGGCCGACGCTGACCTCGTATCTGTCGATCCCCGGGCGGTTCATCGTGATGATGCCGCAGATGGACAAGGTGGGGGTGTCCCGCAAGGTGGAGGACGAGGAGCAACGTCGCGAGATGCGCGCGATCCTCGACACGCTGGACCTCCCCGACGGGTTCGGGTTCATCCTGCGCACCGCGGGGATGGACCAGACCAAGACCGAACTGAAGCGCGACCTCGCGTACCTGCAGCGCCTGTGGAAGGACATGCAGCGCAAGCTCGAGGGCGGCAGCAAGCCGCGCCTGCTGTACGCCGAGTCCGACCTGCTGGTGCGCGCCCTGCGCGACGTGCTGGGGCCGGACATCAAGGAAGTGGTGGTGGACGACCCCGGCGCCGTGCGCCGCGCGGCCCACTTCCTCAAGATCGTCGCGCCGCGCACCGGCCCGCGCCTGATGCACTACGCGGACGGCTGCCCGATCTTCCACCGCTTCGGGATCGAGGACCAGATCCGTGCGATGAACTCGCGCGAGGCGCCCCTGCCCTCGGGCGGCTCGATCGTCATCGACGAGGCCGAGGCCCTGGTCGCGATCGACGTCAACTCGGGCAAGATGCGCGACAACCGCGACGCCGAGACGACCGCCTTCAAGACCAACATGGAGGCCGCCGACGAGATCTCGCGCCAGCTGCGCCTGCGCGACCTGGGCGGCGTGGTGATCAACGACTTCATCGACATGCGGTCGAGGAAGAACCAGAAGGACCTCTACGACCGCTTCAACAACAACCTGAAGACCGACCGGGCCCACACCAAGACGCTGCCCATCTCGAACTTCGGCATCATCGAGATGACGCGCCAGCGGATGCGCGGCTCGCACAGCAAGGTGCACTTCGCCGAGTGCCCGCACTGCCAGGGCACCGGGCGCGTGCAGCGCCCCTCGTCCGTGCTGGCCGACGCCCTCCGCGAACTCGCGTGGCTGGTGTTCTTCGACAAGGTCCGCAAGGTCGAGATGGTGCTCGCGCCGCGCATCGCCGGCGAGCTGATCTCGCAGGGTCGCCAGCGCCTCTCGCGCATCGAGGCGGCCTCGGGCAAGCGGGTTGACGTCCGCGTGGTCGAGGCGGCGCCGCTCGACCGCGTGACGTTCTACGCGTACGACGAGAAGGGCGACATCGACGTCTCCACGCTCCGCACGCCCAAGCCCCCCGAGCAGATGGAGGTCTGGGCCGAGCCCAGCGCCGAGCCCGAGGAAGCATGGGCCGCCGACCCGCGCGAGGAGGCCGCCCACCTCTCGCGCCTCGAGGCCGAGTCCGAGCGCCACGCGATGGAGCAGTTCGAGCGCCACGACGACACCCTCGCCCTCGCCGAGGGCGACATCGAGCCTTCCGACGACTGGGGCGAACTCGGCCTTGCTCTCAGCAAGCGCGGTCGCGGCAGACGGGGCAGAGGCGGGCGCGCGGCCGATGCGCGCCCCGCGCTGCCCGCCGCGCCGGCGCAACGAGCCCCGCAGCCCGCGCCGGCGGGCGAGCCCGGGGCCAACGGCGCTGGCGAGGGCGGCAAGCGCCGTCGTCGTCGCCGTCGTCGCGGTCGCGGCGGCGCGGAAGGTCAGGCCCCCGGCGCGCCCGGCGCCCCGATGCGCGCCGGGCAGGCGCCCTCCCCGGGCGATTCGTGGGATATGGAGCCGGTGAGCGCCGGCGTGCCGCAGGCACGCGCGCCGCGAGCCCCCGCGCCCGCGACACAGCCGAACCGCGCGGACTCGTGGGACGTGGCGCCCGCCGCGCCATCCGCTCGCGCCGACTCGTGGGATCTCGAACCCGCGCCCGCCGGCGCTGCGCCCCGACCGAGCGTCGGCGCGGGCCCGACGAACGGCGGGAACGGCGGGACCGGCGCGACCGAGGCAGAACGCGCACCGGGCGAAGGCGGCAAGAAGCGACGTCGCCGACGTCGCGGGCGCGGCAAGGGCCGCGCCGACGGGCAGCCCGCGCTGTCCGAAGACGGTGCGCTCGCGCGGCCCGCGCCCCACGCCGCCGGGCCGGAACGATCTGATTCATGGGACGAGGCGCCCTCGGCCCCGCGCGCGACGCCTGTGAGCGCGCCCCCCCGCGCCGCCCCGACGCCCGCACCGGCGCGCCCAGCGCAACCGATCGCGCCCGCGCCGATCAGCCGCGCCGCCCCGTGGGATCTTGAAGCGCCCTCCGCTCCATCGCGCCCCGCGGCGCCGGCCGCTCCCGCGCGCCCGTCGGC
>CAYVSR010000286.1:0-4558 GCA_964453125.1 uncultured Phycisphaeraceae bacterium
CCGCCGGTGTCGCAGGCCGAGCGCCTGCGCGCCATCCGCCAGCAGATGCGCGACGCCGGCCGCGCCGGCGCCGCCAAACCCCCCGCGCAGGCGCCCCCGAGGCCCGCATCGTCCGGTCCGCGCCCCGAACAAACGGGGGAGTCCGGGCTGCTCGCGGCGAAGCGGCGCGCCCAACGCCGGTTTGAGGAGGGCCCGCCCGGCGCGGAGGGTGACGGCGCGCCCCCCGGCCCGCCCGGTGCAACCCCGCCGGGCTGATCGGTGAATAAGCCTCACGCCCCGCCCCGTCGCGCGGGGCGTCGCCCGCGCCGGCGAACGTATGCTGCGCGCCCCCGAACCGGCGCCGTGCGCGCCTCGGTCGTTCCACAACAAGGCTGCCCAAGATGCAGCGGAAGGAGTCTGCGATGAGGTCGATCGCTTCGACGCGGGGAAAATCACCCCCGCGCGCCATCGCATGGGCGGCCGGCGCCGCCGCGGCCCTGGCGGGCCTGTCGGTCGCCATCGCCCAGTCCCCGTACGAGCAGGTCACCCAGCCCACGTCGTCGCCAGTCGTGACGCCCACCGCGACGCACTCCGGCGGCGCCCCGGCGTCCCCCGGCGTTGACGCCGGCGCGCCCAAGGCGCTGCCCGATGCGGCCACCATGGCCGCCGCCGCTGCGGCAGCGAAGGGCGCGGGCGACGACAAGAAAGAAAAGCCCGACTTCCCCCCCTTCGATGAGGTCTCGAAGGACTTCTCAAAGATCGTCTCCACCGCCGACGGCGCCGCCAGCCTCTACACGCTCTACAAGCGCGACAAGGACAGCCAGCTCCTCGCCGAGCTCCCCAAGGAGTTCGAGCGCCAGCGCCTCTTCATCGCCACCACCATCGCCGGCGGCGAGGCCACCGCGGGCATTCAGTTCGGCGACAACTACGCCTACTGGAAGCGCAACGACAAGCGCCTCATGCTCGTCGAGCCCAACCTCCGCGTCCGCTCCTCCGGCGACTTCGAGAGCCAGAAGAGCCGCGAAAACCTCTTCACCGACCGCGTCATCCTCGACGTGCCGATCGCCTGCATGGGCCCCGGCGGCGGGCCCGTCATCGACCTCGACGAACTCCTCGTCGGCCAGGCCGGCAAGTTCTTCGGCCCCATGACGCGCGAGGCCAACACCAAGCTCGCCACCATCGCCACCGCCAAGGCGTTCCCGCAGAACGTCGAGATCGCCTTCCGCATGCCGCTGCGCGACGGCGTGCTGCGCACCTTCCACTACTCCGTCAGCGTGCTGCCCGAGAACACCGGCTACCAGCCGCGCGTGGCCGACCCGCGCCTCGGCTACTTCACCACCACCTACGAAGAACTCGGCAAGCCCGGCGCCGACGAGCCCTGGACGCGCTACATCAACCGCTGGCACCTCGAGAAGGCCGACCCCTCCCTCTCGATGAGCCCGCCCAAGCAGCCCATCATCTTCTACATCGAGCACACCACCCCGGTCCGCTACCGGCGCTGGGTGCGCGACGGCATCCTCGACTGGAACAAGGCCTTCGAGAAGGTCGGCTTCGTCAACGCCGTCGAGGTCTACCAGCAGGACGCTCGCTCGGGCGCCCACATGGACAAGGACCCCGAGGACGTCCGCTACAACTTCTTCCGCTGGAACTCCAACGGCGTGGGCTTCGCCATCGGGCCGTCGCGCGTCGACCCCCGCACCGGCCAGATCCTCGACGCCGACATCGTTCTCAACGACGGCTTCATCCGCACGTACGCCCGGCGCTACCAGGAACTCATCCCCCAGATGGCCGTCGAGGGCTTCTCGCCCGAGACGCTCGCCTGGCTCGACACGCGCCCCGAGTACGACCCGCGCATGCTCCTCGCCCCCGCCGCCGACCGGCAGCGGCTCACCCGCGAGCGCCTCGAGCGTCTCGCGATGGGCGGCGGCGCGATGGGCGGCCACCCCGCCGCCGCGGCCATCGCCGCGTCCACCGAGGACCTCCAGTCGCACGCCTCGCCCCTGCTCGGGTCGGGCCCGTACGACGGTCTCTCCGGTCGCGTCAGCCAGGTCAACGGCGGCTGCGCCCACGCCAACTTCAAGGCGATGGACGTCGCCCTCATGCGCCTGGGCATCAACCTCCTCGACACCATGGCCATGGCCGACGCCCCCGGCGCCGGCGACGCCCCCAAGCCCGAGGGCGACAAGGGTGAGAAGGACAAGGACAAGGACAAAGACAAGAAGGACAAGCCCAACGAGATCGACGGCGTGCCCGAGGCATACATCGGGCCCGTCATCAAGGAAGTCGTCTGCCACGAGGTCGGCCACACCCTCGGCCTCCGCCACAACTTCAAGGCCTCCACCATCTACACCATCCAGGAGATGAACACCGAGGCTTTCAGGGGCAAGGCTCAGGTCGGCTCCGTGATGGACTACAACCCTCTCAACATCAACTTCAAGGACGGCCCCGTCCAGACCGACTGGGTCACCCCGGACATCGGCCCCTACGACTACTGGGTCATCGAGTACGGCTACACCAGCGAGAAGGACCTCAAGCCCATCCTCGCCAAGTGCACCGACAAGCTCCTCCCCTACGCCACCGACGAGGACACCTGGGGCCCCGACCCGACCGCACGTCGCTTCGACTACGGCAAGGACCCGCTCGACTGGGCCGACTCCCGCATCCGACTCGTCGAGCACCTGCGCTCGCGCATCATCGAGAAGGCCGTCAAGGACGGCGAGGGCTGGAAGAAGGCGCGCGAGGCCTACTTCATCATCCTTGGTCAGCAGACCACCGCCGTCAGCACCGCCGCCCTCTGGGTCGGCGGCTCACGCCTCAACCGCGACCGCAAGGGCGACGTGGACCCCGAGACCAAGAAGGGCCGCGACCCCATCGAGAACATCCCCGTCGCCACCCAGCGCCGGGCCCTCAAGTTCATCGTCGACAACGCCCTGCGCGACGAGGCCTACGGCCTGACGCCCGAACTGCTCGCCAAGATGTCCATGGACAAGTGGTGGGACGAGGGCGGCCAGGACTTCATCTTCGACGACGAGACGTGGGACGTCCACGACAGCGTCGCCGCGCTCCAGGCGTCGGCGCTCACCATGGTCATGAACCCCACCAAGCTCCGGCGCATCTACGACAACGAGCTGCGCGTGCCCTCCAGCGAAGACACGCTCACGCTCGCCGAGGTCCTCTTCACCGTCACCGACGCCGCGTGGTCCGAGATCGACAGCACGAAGGGCGGCAAGTTCACCGCTCGCCAGCCGATGATCTCGAGCCTCCGGCGCAATCTGCAGCGCGAGCAGCTCCGCCGCCTCATCGACCTGACCATGCCCGGCTCCTTCTTCGGCGCCGCGGAGAACCCCGTCGCCACGCTCGCCACGTTCAAGCTCCGTGAACTCAAGGGCAAGATCAACGACGTGATCGGCAAGTCGGGCCAGGGCAGCCTGGACCCCTACACACTCGCGCACCTGGCCGAGGCGGAGACCCGCATCGGCAAGGCGCTCGAGGCCCAGTACATCTACAACACCGACAAGATCGGCGCGGGCGCCATGGGCGGCGCGATGTTCTTCCACCCCGCCGGCAAGTGACCCGGCGCCCATCCTGACGCATCGACCCAGCGGGTCGGCCTCGTGGCCGGCCCGCTTTGCTTTTTCAGATCTTGGTCGCGCGCGAACGCCGTCCCGCGAAGCATCAATCTCCTATCAACACCTGTCAGATTGATGGTTCACCCACCCCGCGATGCCCCCGCCAGCCGCTCCAAAACCCCCTTCGCAAGCCCGGAATCCAGCGCCTCCCGCGCCAGCGTCAATCCCGCAAAAAGGTCCCGCGCAGCGCCCGCTTCCACCAGCGCCGCCGCGGCGTTCAGAGCCACGATGTCGTGCGCCGGGCCTGCCTCTCCAGCCAGCACGCCCAGAATCATCCCCGCCGCGTCCTCCACCGAGGCGGCCTCAAGGTCCGCGAGGCTCGCCCGCGCGATCCCCACGTCGGCGCCGTCGATCACGCCCTCCTCGACCCGCCCATCGGCGGCACGCGCAAACCCCGTCGGAGCGCACGTCGAGATCTCGTCCAGCCCGTCCTCGCTGTGCACCACCATCGCCCGCTCGCTCCCCAGGCGCAGCAGCGCCTCCGCCATCGGGCGCACGAACCGCGGCGCGAACACCCCCAGCAGCTGTCGCGCCGCCAGCGCCGGGTTTGTCAGCGGCCCGAGCAGGTTGAACATCGTCGGCGCCCCGATCTCGCGCCGCGCGTTGGCGGCGTGCCTCGCCGCCGGGTGGTGATGGATTGCGAAGCAGAAGCACACGCCCGCCTCGTCGAGGCACCGCGCCTGCGTCTCGGGCGGCGCGTCCACGTTCACCCCCAGCGCCGCCAGAACCTCCGCGCTGCCGCGACCCGTGCGCGATCGGTTCCCATGCTTCGCCACGCGCACCCGCCGCGCCGAGCCCGCCAGGCACGACGCGCCCGCCACCACCAACGCCGCCGCGGTGGACACGTTGAACGTCTTGTGCGCGCCCCCCGTGCCGCAGGTGTCGATCAGCGCCTCGCCCGGCGGCGCCACGTACGGCACGCGCGTGACGCGCGCCCGCATCGCTCGCGC
>CAYVSR010000287.1:0-4517 GCA_964453125.1 uncultured Phycisphaeraceae bacterium
CATGGTGCTGATGGAGCTCTCGTTCATCATGCTCTTCACAGGCACCATCATGGGCGCCATCTGGGCCGACCACTCCTGGGGCCGCCCCTGGGGGTGGGACCCCAAGGAAGTCTTCGCTCTCGCCACCTTCCTCGTCTACGCCGTGCTCGTGCACGTCCGCATCGTGGCCCGCGACAAGGGGCTGTGGACGGCGGCGCTCGCGGTGGCCGGGGCGGCGGTGATGATCTTTAATTGGACGGTGATCAACTTCGTCATCACGGGGCTGCACTCGTATGCGTGACCGCGCACGGACGATCCTCGCGACCATCGCCTGCTTGGGCGCGCTCTGCGCCCCCGCCGGCTGCTACGAGCGCACCATCCGCGCCTCGGGGTGGGACTACGAGAAGAAGAACGTCCAGAAGCCCCTCGCGCCCGACGGGCCGGTCGACGACCTCATCTTCGGCGACCGCCCGGTCTCGAAGCAGGACGAGAAGCCCAAGCCGCGCCCCAAGCCAAACTGATCGCGCCGCCCGCGCTCACACCGTCGGCTCCGGGCCGTCGCGACACGCCTGCGCCGAGAGCAACTGCTCGATCGTGAACCGGGCGCCGCACTCCGGGCAGTCGGAGGTGTGCAGCCCCCGCATGCTGTACGCGCAGAGCGGGCAGCGCAGCGCCTCGACGCCCAGGCGTGCGAGCCGCTCCGCGCGCTCCGCTGCGGTCTCGCGCCAGATCAGCATCGTGGCAAAGACCCACGCGATCGGGGGCAGGCCGCCGCCGAGAATGGCCGCGATTTCACCTGGTGGGGCCGCGGGCCCCAGGCTCGACGCGAGGAGGACGAACACGAGGGCGATCGCCACGCTTGGCAACGCGGCGATCGCCGTCAGCGCCACGCGGCGCGCCGTCCATCGGACCAGCGCGGCCCACACCAGCGTCCAGTACGCCCCGAGCACGAGGTAGACGACGAGCCAGACGAGCGACACCGCGATGGGCGTCGGCGGCCCCCCGCCCGGGGCGGTCGCCACGGCGAGGAGCATCCCCGCCACAAACACAGCGCCGCAGATTGGCAGCGTCAGCATCGCCAACACCAAGCGCACGAGCAAGCGGGTCATGCGTGCGTTCTCCTGCGTGCCCTACGACCGGCCGTGTCGCGGTGTTCACGCCGGACGAGTGCGCTGGATCGTCGGCGGCAGCAGCCCCAGCAGGATGCAGAACGCCCCCGAGGCCAGCAGCCACAGACGCTTCCGGTCGTCCGTCGTCCAGCGCTGCAGCACGGTGTCGGGCACGACGCGGTAGAGCGTCGGCGCCGGGTCGGGCTCCAGGCCGGGGAAGGGGGAGAGGTCCTCGGGCGCCGTCTCGCCCGGCACCGGGATGATGTCCCGCCCCTCGGGCACCAGGTTGAGCTGCAGCGACGCCAGCGAGAGCGTGAGCGCCGGGTCCGCGCGCCAGAGCGCCTCTCGGTACGACGAGTAGTTCTGGAGGCGCTGGAGGTGGAACCGCTCGACCACCCGCGCCCGGTCGCGCGCCAGCTCCGCCTCGGCCAGCTGGTCGAAGGCGGGGATCAGCGCCGTCACGGCGCAGAGCGTCGCCCCCGCCAGGAGGAACAGCCAGCCCGGGTCGAGCGGGACGAGCGGGCGGGGCGCCGGGTTCGCTTCGGGTGCGTGCATGGGGCGGCGGTCGGCCGGCGCCTGGCGCAGAACGGCGGCGCCGGGGGCGGTCTCTCGCAGCGTAGATCGGCGCGATCCGGCCCCGGGGCGCACTTTCCGGCGCCCCCTCTGTGGCCGACCGCGGCGCTCAGCGGGCCGCCGGGGCGCCGGGGTCCAGCGAGACGAACGCCTTCTTTGCCCGCACCTGCACGCCCAGGAACTTCGCGGACTCGTCGTCGCGCCTGGCGAGCAGCGTGGGAGCCTCGCGGGCCGCGCTCGACCGGGCGTCGAGCGCGTGCCAGGCATCGGTGGTGTTCACGACGGCCGCGGCGGAGAGCTTCACGCGAAAGACCGACCGCACGTGCGCCGCCGGGCGGGTCGCTCCACCGGCGAGCGCCACGTCCGCATCACCCAGGTAGGTGACCTCCTGCGTCGCCTCGCCCCGATCCTGCACCTTGTCGGGTGACCGGATGGGGTGGACGGTCAGCGTGAGCGTCTGCTTGAACGTCGAGCCCGGCGCCAGCGAGGCGGGCATGACGATCAGGGGTGGGTCGAACTTCGAGATCACCCCTTCGATCCGGTTGATCGACTCCACCAGCGCCGCCCCGCCCCCGGACGCGCGGACAAACGTCTCTTCGAGGAAGGGCGTGGTCGCGGAGTCGGTCCGGTGTGTCTCAACCCAGACGCCCTCGATGCCCGCCACGCCCGGGAAGCGCTCGACGACGATCACACCGCCGGCGTCGGGCCCCTCGTGGGCGTGGTAGCGGGCCTTCCATGACTTCTCGGCGTGCGTTGTTTCGGGGGAGAGCGCCGCCTCGCCGGGCCGGTCGGCCGAGATCGTGGGAGGCGCCGCTGCGCCGAGGCCGGTCGCGCGCCCGGAGGTGTCAGACGCGCACGAGGCGAGGCCGAGCGCGCCGCCGACGAGCAGCGCGGGCAGGATCGCGAGCGCGCCGACGCCGCCGCGCCGGACGATTCGGGGCTGGCAGTTCATGGCGCCGAGCCTACAGCCATGAAATGAACGGTGTTTCAGCCGGGACGCGCGCCGCGTCCGCCGGCGCTCACCCGGTATACTCGCGCCCGATGACCGCCCGGCGCGCGCCGAGACACATCGCGACGCTCCTGCTCGCCCTGACCGGCGCGTCCCTCGTCGCGCCGCTCGGCGGCTGCACCGACGAGTTCGGCCGCCCCATCAAGGGCGAGAGCATCTTTGATTTCCTCCAGCCCATCTCGCCCCAGCAGGCCGCGATCTGGGCCGCCGACCCCTTCGAGCCCGACAAGCGCTACCGGGGCGTGCTGCTGCTCTCCAACGCCCAGTTCGGCGGCGAGAAGGTCTACGTCGACATGTACCGCCTCGCCGCCGAGGACGGCGACCCCGGCGTCCGCGCCGTCGCCCTCGCCGCGCTGGCCCGCCACGGCACGGCGGACGACGCGCCACTCGTCGTGAAGCACACGACCGACGAGGCCGAGGAGGTGCGCTGGCACGCCTGCCGCGCGCTCCAGCGGATCTACTATCCCGAGGGTGTGCCCGCGCTGCTGGAGCGCATCAAGCCCGATGTCGAATCGAGCGTGCAGGTGCGGGCCTCCGCCGCACGGGCGCTGGGGCAGTACCAGCAGCGGCGCGTGGCGCAGGGCCTGGTGGCGGCGCTGGGCGAGCGGAACCTCGCGGTCAACGAGAACGCGCTCGAATCGCTGCGCATCCTGACCGGCCAGAACCACGGGTACGACGAGAAGAAGTGGCTCACGTGGCTGAGCGACACGCAGGACCCCTTCGCCGGCGCCGTGGCGTACACATATCCGGTCTTCGAGCGCGACAAGGACCTCGGCGAGATCATCCTGTTCTTCACCCCAGGCCCGCCCAACGAGGTGCAGGGCCCGGTGATTGGCGCGCCCATCGCCGCGGCGACACCCGCGCCCAAGCCTCAGCCCGGCCCCGGCCCGCACGAAGAGCCGCCGATGGAGGAAGGCTCCGAGCCGCCGGCGCCGCGGGCCGAGCCGCAGAAGGGCGGCTGATCGTGCGCGCCCTGCGCTTCGACGGCAAGGCCGGTTCTCTCGACGCGTCGTCGCCCGCGCCCGAACCCGCGCCGGGCGAGGCGCTCATCCGGGTCACGCGCGCCGCGGTCACACGCCTCGACCTCGACGCCGCACGCCCGGGCTCGGGGTTCGCGGGCGTGCTCGGGCACGAGTTCGTGGGGGTCGTTGAGCGCATCGGCGCCGCCGAGACCGATCCGGATCGCAAGAAGAGCGCGGCGCGAAGCGCGCCCGCCGTCGCGGGCTCCCAACTCATCGGCAAGCGGGCGACGGGCGCGGCGCTCATTTCCTGCGGCGTGTGCGACCTCTGCATCCGCGGCCTCGCCTGGCACTGCCGCGAGGGGCGAGTCGCCGGCCTGCGCGGGCGCGACGGCTGCATCGCCGAGCGGTTCTGCCTGCCGGCCGCGAATCTCGCGCCGGTCCCCGAGGGGCTCGACGACGAGAGCGCCGTGTTCGCGAGCGAGGTCGCGCAGGCGCTGCACAACGCGCAGCACGCGGTCGGGGCGCCGCGCGCGGGGCTGCGCCCGGGAACGGGCGGCGAGCGGGCGGGCGCGCTGGTCACGGTCGTGGGCGACGGCCCGATCGGCCTGCTCACCGCGCAGGCGCTCGCGCGCCAGTCGAAGGGCGTGCGTGTGGTCGGCCGGCACGAGCGCAAGATGGCGCTGTGCGAGAAGTGGGGGATCAACGCCCGCCACGAGCGCGACGCGGGCCGGCGCGCCGATCAGGACGTGGTGATCGACTGCTCGGGCTCGGCGTCCGGCTTCGCGCTCGCCTGCGCCATGGTGCGCCCGCGCGGGCGCCTCGTGCTCTGCTCGCGACCGCAACCCGCGCCGTTCGATCTGCGACCCCTCGCGGACCACGAGATCG
>CAYVSR010000288.1:0-4513 GCA_964453125.1 uncultured Phycisphaeraceae bacterium
CAGCAGTTTCACAGGAATCAGCCCCTGGTCGTGGTACATCGCGACCACGAGGTCGTAGTCACCGCGCGCCGCCGCCACGAACACCGTGTCGCCCGGGTGCGGGCCCGAGGCGTCGATGCCCTCCGCGCGGGCGCGCTCGATCGCGGGGGCGATGGTCCGCGCTTCATCGTCGCCCAGCAGCCCGCCCTCGCCAGCGTGCGGGTTCACGCCGCAGACCGCGATGCGCGGGCGCTCGCGCCCCTGCGCGCACCCGAGGCGCCCGCACGCCGCGGCGCCAAGGCGGATCACCTCCAGCACGCGCTCAGCGTTCAACGCCCCAGCCACGCGCGACAGCGGTATATGCACCGTCACCAGCGCCACGCGCAGTCGCGGCGAGACGAACAGCATCGCGCTGTGCTTCGCGTCCATGCGCTCGGCGAACAGTTCGGTGTGCCCGGGCCAGCGTGTGTGCCCCGCCATCGCCCACGCCTGCTTGCTGATGGGCGCCGTGACCACGCCGCTGAGGCGCCCGGGCGCGCCCGCCGGGCGCAGCGCCGCGCCGATCGCCGCCTCGACGCACGCGAAACTCGCCGCGCCGCCCGCCGAGGTGGGGCCGGGGGTCGCCGGCGCGCTGACCGGGGGCGCGCCGCCAATCTCAACCAGCGACACCTCGGCGCCGGGGTCGGCGCTCCAAAACGGAGCGATCCCCGCGGCGCCCGCCGCACGGCGCAGCGCCCAATCCGCGCCGAAAACCACGAACCGGGCCGCCCCTCGCACGCCGGGGTCGGCCAGCGCCTTGACGGTCACCTCCGGCCCGATGCCGTACGGATCGCCCATGGTGACGCCGAGCAGTGGGCGGTCGGGCGTGGGCATCGGGCCATCCTATGAGAGCGCCGGGCCGCCCGGCCCGAAACGGGGCCCGGGCGTTCCCCAACAACACCAACGCCGAGGGGCGCCCGCGCTGCGCGGCGCCGCCGTCTCTCGACCCCAGCAGGAGGCCGTACCATGGCCGTCGCGGAGCCCGTCTTCATGAACCAGGCGCGTCAGGTCTATGTCGATCCGCACGCCGACGAGTCCGAGCGGACGTACTCCACCTTCCAGCACCTCGTCGGCCTGCTCTCGCTGCTCGACGCCGCCGTGCTCGGCCTCGTGGGCACGATCGTCATGTGGCGCATCAAGGCGAAGGTCTCCCCCTTCCTTGACGACCACGGGCGCGAAGCGGTCAACTTCCAGCTCTCCCTCCTGCTCTACACGTTTGTCGGCTCCGCCTTCTTCGCCATCTTCACGCTCGGCCTGGGCGTGCTTCCCTGGATCGCGGCGATCTACATCGTGCGCCTCATCGGCTGCATCCGCGGCGCCATGGCCGCCCACCGCGGCGAGTACTACCGCTACCCCGTCTGCATCCGCTTCATCGCCGCCCCGACGGCCTGAGCCGCGCAGCGAAACCTCTGCGCCCAAAGACGAGATCAGCGCCCCCGCCCAGCCCTTTCGGGCCAGCGCGGCCCTGTGGATTTTTCTTGCTCCTCCTTGGCAGCGGGGTACGCTGTGCGAGCACAGCGGAAAGAATCCCCAAGGTCCGGGAACCTTAGTTCTTGGGCCATGCGAATGAGGAGAGAGTCATGGCCCATCGCGTTCGCGCCATTTCGATGCTCGCGGTTCGCGTCCTGTTCGTGTGCGCAATCGAGGCGCTTGTGGGGATTGGCGCGATTGCGCAGGTCGTGCCGCCGGATTACGGGTTCACGTTCGCGACGATCGGCAGCCCGGGGAACGCGGCGATCCTCGCCCCGATCTCCGGCTGCGAGTTCTGCCCGCCGCGCCTCGTTGGCGGTGTGAATTACGAGTACCGCATGGCCACGACGGAGGTGTCTTCCGCCCAGTGGTTCGATTTCATTCAGGCGTACGCGCCGTTCGTTCCGAACAACGCGGCTGGCTCGCCCTCACTTATTGGCTTCTCCGGCGGCGTCGGCTTCGGTGGGTTCAACCAGCAGGGCGTGCCCACCTATTTCTTGCCCCAAGGCGGCGCGAACAAGCCGGTCGACCCGCACTGGCGGTACGCGCTGCGGTTTATCAACTGGACACACAACGGACAGAAGCCGCCGGGCCAGACTACCGCCGCAGACTTCGAGAACGGCGTGTACGACATGGCGGCGATCGGGCTCAACGGACCCGTGATTCGCAGCCCCGATGCGCGCTACTGGCTCCCCAATCTCGACGAGTGGGTCAAGGCCGCGTACTTCGACCCGAACAAGAACGGCCCCGGTCAGCCCGGCTACTGGCAGTACCCCATCACGAGTGACACCGCGCCGGTTAGCGGTGAGCCCGGGCAGGGCGGACAAACGAACGCGGGGATGTTTCCCAACGGGCAAACCCCTTCGTACACGATCGGCCAGTACGCCAACATCCGTTCGCCTTGGGGCTTGCTGGACATGTCCGGCGGGTTCTCTGAATGGCTGGAGAACAGGGGATCGCTTGGTGAGCGGTATCGGGCTGGCTCGAGCATCGCTGGCTTGAACCCGGCGCTGGCCGATCGTCTCGTTTGGTACCTCATCAGCAGCAGCAGCGTTCCAGTCACTGGTTTCCGGATCGCATCCGCCGTGCCCGCGCCATCGGCAGCGCTCATCGGGCTGATGGCGCTGTACTCCGTGGCTCGAAGAAGGAGATAGCCCATGCGTCGCACCATTCTCGCCGCGTTTCTGCTTTGCGTCTGCGCGACTCCCGATGCCATGTCGCAAGGCGTTTACTGTGGGAACGGCGTGTGGGGTGACCAGTGCGGCGCGAATAGCCATGTGCTCGTGAGCAACAAGAAGGACGGCGTCCCGTGCGCTCAGAGCAGCGTGATCATCACCCCCAGCGCAGCGATACAGGGCGCTTGGAACATCTCCGTCGCGGCGTGTGGGGACGCTGGCGGCGCCCCGCGAGTCTCTGTGTTCGCGGGCAACAATGGTCCGCCCAACATCGACACCATCACCATCGATTGTCCCGCTGGCTTTGACACGGAACTCGCTTTCGTGGGACCGTTCGACGGCGTCGAACTGCGAGTGCGGAACATACGCGCCATGCAGCGCACAGGCGCCGGGCGTCTCCTTGTGAGCGGGCCCATTCTGGGCGACCTTGGCGAGGCGCCGGGGATGGTCGCGATCGAAGCGGACGCACTCCACGGTTCAGGCTTTGTGGGATTCGAGATCCGTGGCGACATGAAAGGGCGGATCAACCTCCGCGGCCCGGGCGACTTGGACTTTCTTCAAGTCGACGCGCTTTCCGTGTTTGGCAACATGGAAGATGGGATCGACGCGAGAGGCGGCTCTATTCGCAGCATCACGGTCGGTGATCAGGACCTGCTCACAGGCGGGCGCATCGGCCTGCTCACGTTCACACCGAACATCCGCGCGTGGGGGCACATCAACAGCGTCGTCGGTGGTGAGATCAACGCCAACATCCGCGCCGGTCACACCTTTGACGCTCTCGACCCTGCCTCGCACTCCAATATCGCCGCTGTCATCGTCGATCCACTTCTTGGCAACGGCCGGTTCACCGGTGAGATTTCGGCGGAGCGCATCGCTCGGCTTCCCTCACCGCCCTTCGGGGAGGTGCCGCAGCCTGCGTTCTACCAGGTGAACGTCGGCGGTGATTTCGGCGCCGCCGGCCACCCCGCGCACATCTCGCTCGGCGATTTCCTGACGAACTACCAAGAGGGCATCACGCCGACCGACAACGACAACGCCGTGCGCCGCATCGTCATCGGCCATTCGTTCGTCTCCGGCTCGACCATCGTGCTGCCGCGGCTTGATCTTCCCGGCCAGCCGGGTGTCGCCTCGAACGGCGCCCGCGGTCAAGTGTTGATCAATCAGCGCAGCGACCCGCAGAACCCCGGCGTGTGGGAGCCGGGCGCCCAGGTCGTGGCGGGCAACGTCACCATCAGCGGGCCGACCTACTCCGCCGGGCACAACGCGCTGGGGGGCGGGTCCGTCGGCGTCGCGCCCTTTGGGCTTCATGGAACGGATTGCGTGCCGCCAAACGGCGGCACGGTCATCCTGCACGCGGCGCCGGGGGTCATCTGGTCGGGCGAGGACGACCCGCCGTGCGAGTTCCTGCGCCAGCACGTGCAGGGCACGATCACGCGCTGCTGGGTGCAACATCGCGGGCCGATCGCGGCGGCGAGCGGCGCGCCGGTCAAGATCGAGCGGCGACCGCTCGGCGCGTCAGCGTGGACCGATGTGACGAGCGAGTTCGCGGCGACGATTCTGACCGACATTGACCCCGTGTTCCCCGGCAACGCGCGCAGCCACCGCATCTTCATCGAGAAACAGAACACGGAGCCGCCCGAGTTCGGGGTGGACGTGGAGTACCGGATCACGCGCGGCGCCAACCTCCGCTGCGTGGACGTCGCGAACACGCCGCTTGCGGCGGAGTTCGAGTACACCTTCAAGGTCTACTTCGATTGCCGCGGCACGCTGCTGGAGGGGTACTACCAGAACGACGATGGGGTGCTCGACGGCTGGGACATGGTCGAATGGCTACACGAGCCCGAGGACCT
>CAYVSR010000289.1:0-4492 GCA_964453125.1 uncultured Phycisphaeraceae bacterium
CGCTTTTCGCAGTACGATCATGCCCATTGCGTCGATGAGCCCCGTCTCTTCGGCGATCTGGAGGAACGATCCGGGCAGCATCAGGCCCAGGGTCGGGTGGCGCCAGCGCAGCAGGGCCTCGAGCCCCGCGGCGCGCCCCGTTTCGAGCGAGACGATCGGCTGGTACAGGAGTTCGAACTGGCCCGCGTCGAGCGCGCGGCGCAGGTCTCGCTCGAGGCGGTTGCGGCTGAGCATCGCCTCGCGCATGGCGCGGTCGAAGAGGGTCACGGCGCCCTCGGGGTCGCGCTTGCCGCGGTACATCGCAACGTCCGCGTCTCGCAGGGCGTCGTCGGCGGTCGCGTGCTCGGGCGAGCCCATGGCCACGCCGATGCTGGCGGGGCACGTCACCTCCGAGCCGGCGAGTGCGTGGGGGCGGCCGAGGGTGTCGCGCAGCGCGAGGGCGAAGTCGAGCGCCACGCGCGAGTCGCGCACGCCGGGCAGCAGCGCGACGAACTCGTCCCCGCCGAGCCGGGCGACCGTTGTCGCGTCCGGCGCGAGGTCGCGCCGGGCGCGCGCCGCGCCGACGATCCGCGCGGCGGCGGAGCGGAGGAAGTCGTCGCCCGCGGCGTGGCCCAGCGTGTCGTTGATGGCCTTGAAGCGGTTGAAGTCCATGAACAGCAGGGCGAACCCTTCGGAGGGCGAGGCGCGCTGCAGGGCCACCGACTCCTCGAGGCGGGCGCGGAGGAGCGTGCGGTTCGGCAGGCCGGTGAGCCGGTCGAAGTGGGCGTCCTGGCGCAGCGACTGCTCCATGAGTCGCCGCTCGGTCATGTCCGTCACGGTGCCGAGGTAGCCGGTGGGCGCGCCCGACTCGTCGCGCATCGGCGCGAGGCGCAGGCCGAGGAACCCCGGCGCGCCGTCCGGCCGACGGATGCCGCACTCCGCGTCGAACGCCGCGGTGTCGCGCGCGGCGACGAACCCGTGCCACGCGCGCTCGAGGTCCTCGCGCTCTTCGGCAGCGACGGCCTGCGCCCACGGGCGCCCGAGGGCGGTCTGGGCCGAGACGCCCGTGCACTCGACCCACCGGGGGTTGACGAACACGCAGCGGCCCTCGGAGTCGGTCTCGAAAATGCCGACCGGGGCGTGCGAGATGAGCAGGGAGTTGCGCTCCTCGCTGAGGCGCAGGGCGCGGGTCCGCTGCTCGACCTCCGCCTCGACCCCCGCGTGTGCGTCCTCGAGGCGCGCCCGCTGCAGGGCGAGGCGGCGCATCTCGCGCCGGCTGATGCTCATCGAGGCGATGAGAAAGACGTCCTCGAACACGACCCAGCCCGCGTGCTCGGCCCAGCGCGAGGTCGAGGAAGTGGACGACCCGAACACCGACTGCGGCCACCACACGCCGCGGAAAAAATGGTCGAGCGCGACCACGCCCGAGTAGGTCACGAGCACGCGCCAGTCGCGGTACGCCGCGAGAATCGCCAGCGAGCCGAAAACGTGGAAGTGGGTCTCGATGCGGCCCGCCGTGAGGTGGATAAACAGGGCGCTGAACACGGCCTGCGACGCGGCGGTCAGGTGGCGCGTCATCGCGCGCCCTGGCCGGAAGACCGTGAGCGCGAACGGGCAGAGCGTGAGGGCAAGACCCATCGAGACGGCCGCCCACACGTGCGGGTGGACCTGGCTCGTGCTGCCCGCCCACGCGCGCGGCGTGATGACCAGCGCCGCGACCACCCCCGCGACGCCCTGCAGCGCCAGCAGCGCGCAGAAGAGGCGATCGGTGTTGGAGCGCAGATCGCGCTCGTACTGCGCGAACAGCTCGATCGCCCGCGCGGCGATGCGCGCCGGGACACGGGCTCCGTCCACCGAGTCGTGCTTCATGGCGCCGTCTCGCTCGCGGGGTCGAACAACGCGCAGCCGAAGACCGCGGCGCGTCGCTCGGCGGGGACGTCGCCAGCGAAGACGGCGCGCAGCGCACGCGCGCCCGGCCCGTCGCCGATGTGCCCGCGCAGCGGCGTCAGCCCGCCGCTGAACACCAACCTGCCCGCGCCGTCGTAGATGACGGTGTGCCCGGACGTCGCGGCGCCGAAGCGGCGCGCCTCGGCGCCGTCCTCGTCGTTCACGACGCCGACTCCCGCCAGCCCGACCGCCATGTCGCGCGCCGGCGAAGGAGCCCCCGCCTCCGATCCGATCCCGAGGATCACGACGCGCACCGCGACAGGGACGCGCGCGCCCTCCGCCTCGGCGCGCAGGACCTCGAGCGTCGCGAGCGTGCACGGGCACTCGGGGTGCGCGAAGACGAGCGCGTTCGCACGGTCCGCGGCGCGCCGGATGAAGGAGGCGGCGGGCCAGCGCGCCGGGGTCGCGCCCGCCTCGCCCGCGCGGCTCTCGTGCGCCAGCGTTGGGCGCAGCCCCGCGACGACGCCGCCCACCCACGCCGCCAGCACGAGCGCCGCGCACCCGTGCAGCGCGAGGACCCTGACTCTGAGCCGCCCATCTCTGTGCCGATAACGCATGTGTCGCCTCGTGCGGGGCGGCCGGGCGCCTCGCGCTCTCTGATTCGGATGGCGCGGGCCCCTTCCTGAGCCGGGGCCCCCGCGCCGACCCGGGCGCGCCGCACCCGGGCCGCGCCACCCGCGCCGGCGGCGCCCCCGGGGGGGAGGCGGCGTTGGGCCCTCGCGAGCACGGCGCCGGGCTGCAATGATGGTCCATCCCCCATCGTTGAACGATTCAGAGAAGACCCCGAAGGCGAGAGGAGACCGATGCACGCACGAATCCGCTGCTGTGTGGCGCTGGCCGCTGGAATGGCGGGAGCGCGCACTCTCTTCGCGGACGTGATTACCTTGGGCGCAGCTCGCGACAACACGCTCTATCAGGACAGCGCCGGCGCGTTGAGCAACGGCGCCGGCCGCTACACCTTCGCTGGGATGAACGCGAACGGCGAGGCCCGGCGCGGCCTGATGTGGTTCGACGTGGCCGGCTCTTTGCCGGGGGGGGCGACCATCACCTCGGTCTCGTTGACCCTGCACATGTCTCGCACCAACACGGGGAGCGCGGCCGTCTCGCTGCACCGCGCGCTGGCCGCGTGGGGCGAGGAGGCGAGCTTGGCCCCCAAGGAACAGGGCACGGGCGCGCCCGCCGAGCCGGGCGACGCCACCTGGCTGCACACGTTTTACGCGCAGTCTTTCTGGGCGACGCCGGGCGGGGACTTTGACCCCGCGGAGAGCGCCAGCGCGCTGGTGGCCGGGAACGGGTTCTATACGTGGGAGTCGACCGGCGAGCTGGTCGCCGATGCGCAGTCGTGGCTGGACGCGCCCGCGTCGAACTTCGGCTGGGCGCTGGTGGGCGACGAATCCACGCCAACGACGGCTAAACGTTTTGACACCCGCGAGAGCCCCGACGCGTGGGTGCGCCCCTCGCTCAGGATCGAGTTCGTGACGGTTCCTGCGCCCGGCGCGCTCGCGCTGGTGTTCGGTGGGGGCGTGATTGTGGGGGTTCGGCGCCGGCGCTGAAAAAACCCCTTCGCGCGAGCGGCAATCACGGTACGCTTCGCTCGTTGAGCGCACGAGCCCGATCACCCGGGCCGCGAAACGAACGCGGGAGAACGGACATGGCGCCGATCGGAACGACGGAACCAACGCCCGCGACGCGCCCGCGCGATCGCGCGATGACGCGCCGCGAGATGTTCCGCGCCGGCGCGCTCGCCGCGGGCTTCTGGGGCGGCGCGGACGCGACGGCGCGGCCGGTCGAGACGCACGCGGACGCGGACCCCGGCGCGGTCCTCACGCGTCTGGCGCGGCGCATCACGATGGGCGCCAACGAAGCGGAACTCGCGATCGCCGGCTCGCTGGGCTTTCAGGCCTATCTCGAGCGCCACCTCGATCACCTGAGCATCCCGGAAGATCCCGCGCTGCTCACGCGCCTCTTCGGCAACGGGCAGCCCGGCACGGGCCTCACCACGCTGACCATGGCGCCGGTGGACCTCTACGCCCTGCCCGCCGGGCAGGTGCGCGGGGAGTTGTCCGAGGCGTGCCTGCTGCGAGCCGCGCTGAGCACGCGCCAACTCTTCGAGCGCATGGTCGAGTTCTGGACCGACCACTTCAACATCGACCACCTCAACGGCGACGACGCCTACCTCAAGACTCCCGACGACCGCGACGTGATCCGCCAGCACGCGCTCGGCTCCTTCCCCGCGCTGCTCGACGCCAGCGCCCACAGCCCCGCGATGCTGTATTACCTCGACAACAACTCCTCCGTCGCCGGCAACCCCAACGAGAATTACGCCCGCGAACTCATGGAGCTCCACTCCATGGGCGTCGATGGCGGCTACACCCAGGCCGACGTGCTCGCGGTCGCCCGCTGCTTCACCGGTTGGACGCTCTTCGGACGCAGCACGACCAACCCGCAATCCGGCCTGTTCCGCTACAACTCCGCCGTTCACGACACGGGCTCGAAGACCATCTTCGCCGGCACGCCCCAGCAGTTGGTCATACCGGCGCGCAGCGCCGCCGCCGGGATCCAGGAC
>CAYVSR010000290.1:0-4486 GCA_964453125.1 uncultured Phycisphaeraceae bacterium
GAGCTCGCGGCTCACCGAACATGCCGGAACCCGCGCGGCCCGCACTCCACCGCGGCGAGGCGCTTGGGGGCGCTCGACGCTCCCTCTCCCGCGCCGCGCGGGAGAGGCGCAGGTGAGGGCTCCACCCTTCCCGGTTCTACTCCGACTCTGCCGATCCGTCGCCCCCCACTCGTCTCTTCCGACGCCTCGTTGGCATCGCCAGCCCCCCGAACCGCTCCTAGCCTTCCTCCCGCTACGATTCCCCCCGGCGCCCCGTCCGTCTTGCGGCGGGCCCGCCCGGAGACGACCCCCGCATGATCCCAGGCGCCACACTCACGCTCGCCGCCAAGGCGGAAGCCCTCTTCCTCGTCTCGCCGTGGAAGCCGGTCCTCGTGCTCGTGCCCATGCTCGTCTGGGCGTGGGTGGTCTCGGGCGTGCTCGACAAGGACGCCCAGCGCTTCTACTTCAAGCGGCGCAAGTGGAACCTCGGCCACGCCATCGCCGGGACCGTCGCGCTGCTCGCGGGCCTCTTCAGCCCGATGATCTGGATCGGCCTGCCGGTCATGGTCGCGATCCTCGTCGCCGACGTGATGGTCTACTTCACGCTGCGCAACAAGGACGACCGCGTCGCCGAATCGGCGCGCTGGTCCCTCAACCCCGCCACCTGGTTCGCGAAGAAGGCCTCCACCAAGGAAGCGAAGAAGCAGGGCAAGAAGGCCGCCACCGTCTCGCTCGCCATCAAGGGGCCCAAGGGGCTCGTCGAGGCGCCCGAGAAGGAAACCCCCGAATACACCATCCGCGCCGCGGCGGAGGCCGTCGTCGTCACCGCCATCGACGCCCGCGCCACGCGCTTCGACCTCGCCCCCACCGAGGGCGGGCGCTACGGGTTCTCGTACGTCGTCGACGGCGTGCGCCAGCAGGGCGACCCCCTCAGCGCCGCCGAGGCCGTGGCGGTCATCGATTTCTACAAGAAGGCTGCGGGGCTGGATGTTGAGGACCGCCGGCGCAAGCAGCAGGCGGACATCACCATCGAGCGGTTCGCGGTGCGCATCAAGCTGCGCCTCTCGACGCAGGGCGCCGGCGCCGGCATGCAACTGACCGGCGCCTTCGACCCCGAGAAGCAGACCGCGCGCAAGGTCGACGAACTCGGCCTGCTGCCGCAGCAGAAGGAAGAGATCGACGCCATCGTCAAGGACCCCGAGGGCGTGGTGCTCATCGCGGCGCCCTCCGACAACGGACGCACCACCACCCTCTTCGCCGTGCTCCGCGCCCACGACGCCTACACGACCAACGTGCAGACCCTCGAGCTCGAGCAGGAAGGGATCATCGAGGGTGTGCGCCACAACCTCTTCGATCCATCGATCGATGGCGCCGAGTTCGCCACCACGGCCAGGTCCATCCTCCGGCGCGACCCCGACGTGCTCGCCATCGCCGAGACCGTCGACCCCGCCACCGCGCAGGAGGCCTCCAAGGCCGACACCTCACGCACCCGCGTCTATCTCGGCATGAAGCTCGACGGCGCCTTCAACGCCCTGCAGGCGTACGTCAAGGGCGTCGGCGACCCCGAGAAAGCCTCGAAGGGCGTTCACGGCGTCATCGCGTGCAAACTGCTCAGGCGCCTCTGCCCCAACTGCAAGGCCGCGTACCAGCCCACGCCGGACATGCTCAAGAAGCTCGGCCTGCCCACCGACAAGGGGCTCACGCTCTACCGCAAGGGCGGCCAGGTCCTCGTCAAGAACAAGCCCGAGACCTGCCCCATGTGCAACGGCGGCGGCTACCTCGGCCAAGAAGGCTGCTACGAGGTCCACTCCGTCGACGCCGAGGGGCGCGCGATGATCGCCAAGGCCGACTACGCCGGCCTCAAGGCGACCTTCCGCAAGAAGCGCCAGCCCTCCATCCAAGAGTGCGCCGTGCGCAAGGCCGCCGAGGGTGTCACGTCCGTCGAAGAAGTCGTCCGCATCACCACCCCCCCCGCGGCCGCCGGCGCCCCGCGCCCCGCGCAAGCCCCCAACGCCCCCCGCCCCACCGCCGCGCCCACCAAGCCGCCGGCAAAGAAGTGAGGGGACGGCGCTAGGCGCGAGTTCTGACCGAGCACTGAGCACTGAGCACCGAGCACTTCCCCCGCCGCACCGAGCACTTCTCTCCCCCGAGCACTCCCCATGATCCTGAGCATCGTCGCCATCCTGCTCGTCGGTCTGATCGCGTACCTCTGGTCCGCGCAGGGCCTCTTCTCGGCGCTGCTGCACCTCATGTGCACCGTTATCGCCGGCGCCGTGGCCTTCGCCCTGTGGGAGCCGATCGCCTACGGCCTGATGCTGGGCGTGCAGCGCGACATCGCGTGGTCGGTGAGCTTGATGGCCCCCTTCCTCGTCACGCTGCTCGCGCTGCGCATCGCGTGCGACAAGCTGATCCCCAACAACATCGACCTCGACGGCGCCACGAACTTCATCGGCGGTCTTGCGCTCGGCGCCGGCGCGGGCGTCATCTCGACGGGCATGCTCGTCACCTCCATCGGCCACCTGCGCATGCCGCCGGCCATCCTGGGCTACCAGCCCGTGAAGTTCGACACCGCCGGCAACCTCGTCCGCTCGTCGGGCCTGTGGCTGCCGGTCGACGCGATCACCGTCGGTTTCTACGAAACCCTCAGCGCCGGCGCCTTCGCCACCGCCACGCCCCTCGCCACCCGCCTGCCCGCCGCGCACGAGGCCGCCGCGCTCACCCGCTTCACCTACGCCGGCAAGGGCCTGAGCGCCATCAAGCCGGAGGACTTCGACGTCGTCGGCCGCTACGAGGTGGACGGCCCCCCGATCAACGACCTGCTCTCCGATTCCTTCACGCTCAACGCCGACGGCCAGCCCTTCCCGCAGAGCGCGAAGATGATCGACGGCTCCGCCTACCCGCAGAACGCTCGCCTCGAGGGGTACGTCGTCCGCCTCAAGGCGGGCGCGAAGGAAAAAGGCGGCCAGATCGTGCTCAGCCCCGGGCAGTTCCGCCTCGTCGTCACGCGCGAGGGCAAGTCGATCGGACTCACGCCCGTCGCCGCCGTCGGGCGCGCCGAGGCGTTCTCGTTCAAGCTCGCGCGCTGGCGCTTCGACAACAGCGAGCCCTACTACTCCTCCGTCGGCGGCGCCTCGGAGGCCACGTTCGCGCTCGAGTTCATCGTCCCCAAGGACGCCGCGCCCGAGCGCGACCTCTACATCAAGCTCGCCCGCGCGTCCGTCCCCGCCGAGTCCGTGAAGTTCGCCGCCACGCAGGAGCGCGACGACGCGATCCGCGCCCAGTCCGGCGCGTTCGAGCCCCTCGCCTCCGGCGCCGTCGCCGAGGCTCCCGCGGGCGGTGGCGGCGTCGCCCAGACCAACGAGCAGATCGGCGACCCGGTGCGACTCTCGAACCGGCTGCCCGCGGCGCTGAACCGCTCCGACGTCTCGGGCCTCGAACTCGACAAGGACAACAAGGTTCTCAACGGCGAGGCCACCGTCACCGCCAAGCAGAAGGGCGCCCAGGGCGCCGACCTCAAGCTGCGCATCGACCAGTTCGCCACCACCGACGACACCACCATCGTGCAGGTCGATGTCTCGGTGAACGCGCGCACCACGCTCTTCGGGCGCGCCGTCGACGCCGCCGAGGGCGTCGCGCCGCCCGTCCTCGTCGACAACCTCGGCCAGCGCTACGAGGCGATCGGCTACGTGCACGACACGGGCGCCGCGTACACCATCCGGTTCAAGCCGGGCGAGCCGATCCGCGGGCTGAGCCAGATCCCCTCGCTGTCGCGGGCGCGCCCCAACGAGAAACTCATCCTCGTGTTCCGTCCGTCGTGCAACGTGCAGATCGTGAAGTTCATGATCGGCAACCGCACGATCGAGGAACTGAACCCGCCCATGCAGATGCCCCCGCCCCGCCAGTCCAGGTGACGCCGGGCCCCCCGGGGCGGAAAACGCCCCGCGCCTGTCAATCGGCCCGGAATATGCGATAATGACGCCCCCCGCCTGCCGTTCGCAGGCGCCATTCCCCGGAGAGATGGTCGATGGGCGCCCCGTCCCGAGCCTCGAAATCCCCTGCCAAGAAGACCTCCGCGCCACGCGCCGCCGCTGCGCCCCGATCCGCCCCCAAGGCGACGCCGGCCCGCGCCTCGATCGAGGCCAAGCCGGCGCCCCGCCCGGTGGCCGTTCAGGCCGCCGCGCCCGCCGCCAAGCCCAAGCCCAGAGCCCTCGAGGGCGCCGAGGCCGTCAAGGCCGTGCTGCACGACGCCACGCCCAAGGCGCGCGAACTCGCCGAGACGCTGCGTCGCCTCGTCAAGAAGGCCGCGCCCGACGCCGCCGAATCGGCCGACCTCCGCGCCGGTTCGATCTCCTTCGAGCGCAAGAAGCCCTTCTGCACGATCACCCCCGGCGCCGAGCACGTCGTGTTCGCGTTCCACCGCGGGTCCGACCTCGATGACCCCGAGTCCATCCTCGCCGGGTCGGGCAAGGGCGCTCGAACCATTCGGGTCGCGCAGGTGCACGACATC
>CAYVSR010000291.1:0-4469 GCA_964453125.1 uncultured Phycisphaeraceae bacterium
TCCGCTTCCGGCCGCCTTTCGACGACCTTCCGCTTCCGACGCCCGACCGTCCGGCGGGATAGACACTCCCGCACCATCCGTTCGATATGGCCGCTGTCACGCTGGGTCCCAGCCTGGCTTCGTCTGCCAGCCGGGGCCGTGATGCGGCCACGCCTACGCTAAGTTGCGCTCATAGATCTCGGTGTCTCACCTGCCTCGTACGGGCCTTCGGCGGGGATAATGCCTCTGGCGCTGACGAGACAGACGCGACAATCGCTTCTGTATCCGGTTGTCAAAGATCCTCGACCCGTCGGGCGTCCGCCCGCCGTGTCGCCGGCCCGCCGTGACCACCGCCTCGCGGCGTGGGTCCCGACCTGCCGTCCTCGCTCCTTCTCGGAGTTGGGTCGTCGAGTGTAGCCACCCTCACGCCGGTGTCAAGCCGCCGTGAAGATCGCCCCATCCGCTGTGGATGAGTCGGGGGAAAACGGCTGCAAATCCCTTCGCCTGCGGCGCTTACGAACGCGTCCGGCGACCTCATCCCCCGCCGCGAACACGCCCCGTGCCGGGCGCCGGCGCGTTCCCGCCTGTCGGCGTTGCGGGGGGCGTCCCGGGCGTCGTGGCGGCGGCGCCGTCGCCCGCGGCGGTTGGCGCCAGGCCCGTGCCGGGCTTGTGCAGCGCGGCCTTCTGCGCCGCCTGCTCGGAGGCTTCCATCACGCGCCGCTCGTGGCTCGCCGTGTCCGTCTCGGGCGAGCGAACCATCACGCGCCCGGCGCCGTCGCGGTAGACGACCTGCCACGACTTGCCCTGCGCGCCGCCCTCGAGCGCGAGCGGCGCCACGTCGAGCAGGAAGCCGCCGACGTCCACCGGCGCGCGCTCCGCCAGCGCCTTTTCTTCCGTCACCGCGCTTCCAGCGCCGTCGACCACCCACACCTTGGCGAAGTCCTTGGGCAGTTCGACCGTCGCGGCGAGCGCGTCGCCGGGCTTGAGCGTGGCCTTCGCGCGCCGCCAGAAGCCGTAGTAGAACTTCCAGAGTTCCACGCTGGCGCTCATGGAGTCCGGCCCGCCGAGCGGCCCGGCGCCGCCCGACGCGGCGACGGCGGACGTGAAGTACACGCGAGAGTCTTCACCCACGCCGACCGGGTCGGACCAGTCGGAGGGCTCGCTGATCACAACGGGCTCGGCGGCGCCGGCCTGCGAATCCGCGTGCAGTTGGCGCGCGTTCCCGAAGAGAGGGTTCGTCACCGCCACGCGCACGCGGTACTGGTAGACCTTGCCCGGCTCGGCGGTCACGTCGTGCGCCCAGACCACGAGGTCTTCGAGAGACTCGATGGGCTTCACCTCGCCACCGACGGCGGGCGCCTTGCCGGGCGCCGGCGCGGGCGCCACGCCCGCGAGCGCGGCGAGTTCGGCCTCGAGTTTGGCCTTCTCGTCCTCGCGCTCCTTGATGCGCTTGTCGATGAGCGCCTTGCGCCGATCCTCGGCAAGTCGCTCGGGGTCCACGGGCTCGGCCGCGCCGGATTTCTGCTGGCGCGCGAGAGGCCCACCGAAGCCGCCCCATGCGCTGGGGGCCGCGCGCACCATGCCGCCGCCCACGCCGCCGCCGCCGGGAGCCGAGCCCTTGCCGGGGGTGTTCTTGCGCTCGGGCTGCTTGTCGCGTTGGGCCTTGAGTGTCTCGATCTCCTTGGCGACGCTCTCGATGCGCCGCTCGAGTTCCTTGACCTTGGCGGCGTTGGCTCCGGCGCCGGCGGGCGCCGCGCCGGCGGCCTGCTCGGGGCGTCGCCACGCCTCGCCGGCGATCATGGCGTAAAAGCCGGGCTGCACAACGTCTCGCCGGCGCTCGCGCGCCATGCGGACGATCTCGGCGAGGTTTGCTTCGGCGCCGTGCAGCAGGTCACGGAAACCCGGCTGGCCGGGCATGGGCGCGATGACCTGCGTGTCGCCGGTCTTGCCGTCTGGCGCGACCTCGCGCCGCTCGAGGATGACGTCGAGCGCCTCGACGCGGCTCTTCCACCAGAACGGCGGCGGGGCGCGGAGGGGGCCCTCGCCGTCGGGGTCTGTCTCCAGCCGGCGCACCATCTCGGCGCTGGGGAAGACGGCCTCGACGCTGACCGCGCGCTTGTCGAACGGCTGCTCGATCGGGACGAGGCGCTCGAGGCCGGGCGTGCGCGCGACAACCAGGGGGTCGATCGTGCCGCCGAACGCGGACGCGACCGCCTTGCTGGGCGCGGGCGGCGCCACGGGCGCGACGCGGGGCAGTTCCGCGGAGGAGGCGTCGGCGCCCTCGATCCCGCCGCGGACGGGGAGCGTGAGCGCGACCGGCAGGCGCGGGCTGGGGGCGACGCCCTTGCCGATCTTGGAGCGCAGCGACTCCATGACGTCGGGCACCTGAAGCGACTTGACGGCCTCGGGGGCCTCCTTGTCGGCCAGGCGCTCCTCGAGGGCCTTCGCCTTCGTGGTCATGCGCGCGAAGGCGGCGTCGGGCGAGAGGGACTGGTTGTCGACCTTGACCACGGTCGGCCGGCCGAACTGGATCGCGATCACGCCCAGCGCGGCGGCGCCGAACACGCCGACGACCGCCTTCTCCGCGTGACGCTCGAGAATCGTGACGCCCTTGTGCCTCATCCCTTCACCCTCCCTCGCTCGGGGGCCTGACCGCCTCGGGTCGGCGGCGGGGGCGGCGGGTTCGCCGGGTCGGGCATGCCCGGCTGGGCGCCCTGCTCCGGCGGCGCCGCGCCCGCAAAGCCCAGATTCGACTTGGTCGTTTCGGGCATCCACTTGCCCATCCAGTCGCGGAGCCACAGCGTCTCGATGCGCATGCGCACGCGCACCACGCTCTCGCTGCCGCGCGTGTACACGTACCCCGCCCGGACGTGCCCGGGCAAGTCATCGACGGCGCTCACGTCGAACCCGATCACGGTCATCAGGTTCGTCGTCGCGATCGCGTCGAGGAGCCTCGGGATCTCGGCGCTCGAGACCAGCATCGTCGTCTCGACGACGCGGATGTCGAACAGCCCGTTCGGGCCCACGCGCCCCGAGAGGGACTTGGAGGGGTCGTGCGGCACGGGGGCCGTGGGGTCGTCGCCCATCGTCGCCGTCGCGCGGGTCATCGGCTCGACCTTGACTCGTTCGATGCGCTTGACCGCGCCGCGGATGAGGCTCTCCCCCTCGTTGGCCTTGACCACCGCGCGGAGCAGGTCCTCGTGCACCCAGAGCAGCCACTGCCACTCGAAGCACTGCTCGAGCGAGGGCGGCGTCGTCTCCTTCCACGTCTCGACGTCTTCGAAGACGGCGGGCGAGGCGTAGAAGCTGAGCCCCAGAGCGCGACCGGCGTAGATCTGCATGCGCTCGGCCGTCAGCCGACGCGTCAGGTCCGCCTCGTCCTCGGGCGTCAGCTTGCCGTCCGCCCGGCCGGAGGCGATCGCCTGCTGCTCGCGGAACTGGACCTCCTTGAGGCGCTGCTCGACGTCGTCCGGCGCCGGGGGCTCGCCGCCCTTGAGCCGGCGGAGCATCTCCTCGTGCGCCTTCGCGAAACCCTTGGCCATCGCTTCGGCGAGGGCGGGCTCGTCGATCGCCTGCTCGGGCTTGGGGAAGAGACCCTCGATCAGCGGCGCCTTGCCCTCGCTGTTGAGCGCCACGACCCGGTCGCGCACGCCGCCGACCTGCTCGCCGGTCTTCACCAGCAGCACGCGCATCTGCTCGGTGGTGGCGTCGTTGGGGGGCATCGAGATCGAGAAGGGCTTGTCGAGCGGCATGACGGGCTCGAGCGCGTAGTCCACCTTCGCGCTGGAGAGGTCCGACACCTGCTTCTTGACGTCCGCTTCGAGCTTCGTGCGCTGCGTCGCGCCCCAGCGCGACCCGAGGACGTACATCGTCGGCAGCGCGATCACCGCGACGGCGAGGCACACCACGCTGACCACGTTGCCCTTCACCCACGCCAGCACGACGTTCATCTTGTCTTTCACGACCGACCCTCCTTCCGCGACGCACGCGACACGGCCCCGCGCTTGCGCTTCGCGCGCGGCGGGTTGGGCCTGGGCGGCGGCGGGGGCTGATCGCCGCCCGGCGCATCGGGCGAGCCGGCCGGCTGGCCTTCTGCCCCGGCGCCCGACGCCTTCACGCCTCCGGGGACCAGTTCGATCGAGTAGTTGATCGTGTACCGAAACACCTCGGCGCCCTCGGGGTAGGCGGGTCCGCCGAGCTCCAGCGGCGCCAGCGCCTCGAGCGTGGCTGAGCCGGTCGACGCCGCGCCCGTTGGCGCGGGGGCCCCTCCTGCCGTCGTCGCGGTGGACGAGCCGGGCGCTCCGCCGACGGGCTCCTTGACGATCTTCGTGGGGTCGGGCGGGTTGATCTTGTACGGCATGCCCTCGCGCGCCTTGTTCGCTTCGAGCCACTTGACGATCGTCGAGTTCACGAACCGGATGCCGTCGGCGTTGGGCGTCTCGACGACGAGCGTGACGGGGATCGGCTTGGCGGCGCCGCCGCCCTGCTCG
>CAYVSR010000292.1:0-4469 GCA_964453125.1 uncultured Phycisphaeraceae bacterium
GTCGCCGGGTGGGTCAGCCCCGTGCCGGGGGGCGTGGGGCCGATGACCGTGGCGATGCTGCTGGCGAACGTCGTGGAGGCCGCGGGGCGGTAGGCGGGCGCTGGTCCGGCAATCGCGCCCCTTCGTGCCTCGTTTGATCTTTCGGCCCGGCGCGGCTTGAATACCCGTGTTCGGCCACCCTTCCTCCCGCTCGCAGGACGCGATTGGAGCCCCATGCACAGCCTCACCACCACCCTCGCCCTGTTCAGCATGCCCGGTGGATGGGAATGGATCATCATTCTGGCGATCGGCCTGCTGCTGTTCGGCGAGCGGCTGCCCGAGGTGGGGCGCTCGCTGGGCCGCGGCATCGTGGAGTTCAAGAAGGGCGTGAAGGGCATCGAGGAAGAGATCGAGACCGGCACCAGCCCCCGGTCCGCCAAGCCGACGCCCGCGCTCGACGAGCAGCGCACCGTCGCCCGCGCCCCGGGCGCGCCCGCCGAAACGTTCGCCTCGCCCGAGAAGGCCTGAACGAATCCCGACAGGTTGTTCACCGGGAGTTCGGCGCCGCCGAGCAGGGTTTTACTTGAACCCCGCCGGGCGCGCGGTGTACCATCGTGCGAATGGCTCGGCTCCACACGAGCGCAACCGGCGTCGACGCACGCATGTGCCTCGGCTGCGGGTTCGACGGCCCTGAACTCCAGGGTGAGCGGGGCTCTCTCACCTTCGTGTGCCCCGGGTGCGACGCCGACCTCTACGCGCGTCCGGCGCGGTCGTACGCGGAGATGGAAGGCTTCGTCGAGCCGAACGACTCGGGCGCCTGTCGATGGACGCCGGTTCGAAGCGCATTCGACGCCCGCGTCGGCCACGCGAGGCCGCCCGCGAGGGCGCTCGACGCTCGTGCGGTGGCGCTCGCGTGGGCCATCGGTCTGCTGGCGTTCGCGGGCGCAACGCTGACCATTCTGGTCGCGTCTTCCGCCGGGATCGTTCGCTAGCCGGCGCCGTATCCTTCCCGGCCCCTCGCGCTCGAGGGACAGAAGGAGCCGCCCGATGTCAGCCGTAGAGAATGCGCTCGCGACGCTCGCGTCGCGCGAGAAGGACGCGATCGCCCGACTTGTCGAGTGGCTCCGCATCCCCAGCGTGAGCACGGACCCCAAGCACGCCCCCGACTGCCGCAAGGCCGCGGAGTGGTGCGCCGCCCAACTGCGCCTCGCGGGCCTCAAGGCGGAGCTCTCCGAGACTGGCGCCAAGGGCGGCCACGCTGGGCATCCAGTGGTGTTCGCGCACCACCCCGGCCCGGCGGGCTACAAGGGCCCGCACGTCTTGTTCTACGGGCACTACGACGTGCAGCCGCCCGACCCGCTGAACCTGTGGGAGAGCCCGCCCTTCGAGCCGGTCATCCGCCCCGCGACGCCTGGCGGCCCGGGCGAGCGGATCGTCGCGCGAGGCGCCGTGGACGACAAGGGCCAGGTCGCCACGTTTGTTGAAGCCCTGCGCGCGTGGAAGGACACCGCGGGCGAGGTGCCCATCAAGCTCACCGTGTTCATCGAGGGCGAGGAGGAGCACGGCTCGATCAACCTCTACGACTGGGTCGAGCGCCACGCCGAGACCCTCAAGCAGGCCGACGTCTGCGTCATCTCCGACACCGGCATGCCATCCCCCACGCAGCCGGCGATCACCTACGGCGTGCGCGGGCTGTGCTATTTCGAGATCCGCCTGCACGGCGCCGATCAGGACCTGCACTCGGGCCTCTGGGGCGGGCGCGGGCCGAACCCCAACAGCGAACTCATGAAGGTCCTGGCGCAGTTGTGGGACAAGGACCGGCGCGTGCAGGTCCCCGGTTTCTACGACAGCGTGCGCGAGCCCACGCCGGACGAGCGCGCCGGGTGGAAGAAACTCCCGTTCGACCAGATCGCCGCGCTCAAGAAGATCGGCCTCGGCCCTGACGCCGACATCGGCGAGGCCGGATGGACCGCCGTGGAGCGCGAGTGGGCTCGGCCCACCGCGGAAATCAACGGGATGTACGGCGGGTACACCGGCGAGGGCGCCAAGACCGTGATCCCCGCGCACGCGACCGCCAAAGTCTCGTTCCGGCTCGTCGCGGACCAGGACCCCGCGGCGATCGCGAAAGGGTTCGAGAAGTTCCTCCGCGACCGCACACCCCCGGGCTGCCGGTGGGAGATCAAGAACCTGTCCGGCGGCGCGCCTGCGACGGTGGCGACGGACTCGCCGCACCTCAGCGCCGCGCGCCGCGCGCTGCGCGCCGCCGCGGGGCTGGAGCCGGTGCTGATCAAGTCGGGCGGGTCGATCCCCGTGGTGGGGCTGGTGAAGTCGCGCCTGGGGATGGACACGATCCTGATGGGCTTCGGGCTGGACGACGACCGCGTGCACTCGCCCAACGAGAAGTTCGAACTCGCGTGCTTCCGCATGGGGCTCAAGGCCCACGCGTGCCTGATCGACGAGTTCGCGAAGATGACGACGCGCCGCTAGGGGCCGCCACGTCACCCCTCGCCGCGACGGATTCGGTCCAGGCGGGCCTCCTGCGCGACGCGCAGGCGGCGCATCTCGACGCGCAGGTCGTGCAGGGCGGTGTCGCGGTGCAGGCGGGCCGCGAGCGCGTTGAGCGCCGCCAGAATCGCCGCGCCGGAAACCCCCACGATCACGAGCCACGACAACAGCGGGAGGGGCGCCATGAAGCGGACCATCGGCCCGACCGGGGCGCGCCTTGAGGCCCGCTAGAATCGAGGCGTGACGAGGCGGCTCTCTCGGCAGTTCTGGCGGATCGTTGCGACGGGGGCGATCGCCCTCCACGCTCACGCGCAGCCGGGCACGCCGCCATCCGAGCCCGGCGCACAGCCCGCGAACGCGACCGGCGCCCAGTCCGCCTCGCAGGGCGAGATCGACATCGTCTGCGACGCGTTCGGCGTCGGAGGCGGCGCCAGGCCGGGCGAGTGGGCGGGCGTGCGCCTGCGCCTCACCGATCAGGCCTCCAAGCCGCGCGCTGTCGCCATCTGCTTCTGGCAGCCCGACCCCGACGGCGACACGGCGCTGGTGACCCGCGAGATCACGCTGAACCCCGGCGTGACGCAGGCGCTGTGGCTGTACGCGCCGCTCGGCTGGAAGACCTCGACCTCGTCCGAGTTCACCATCACCGCGCACTCCCTGGGCGCCGAGAGCGCCGCGCCCGCCGATCAGGACGACCGCGGCGGCTCGCCGACGCTGGGCAGGCAGGTCGCAGCGGCGCGCGTCAGCCCGCGCGCGATGCACCGAGATTCAGACTCCATCGTCGGCGTGGTCGGGCGCAGCCCGGCGGGGGGGCTGGTTCGCTACGCCGCCTCGCTCGACGGCGCCGACCCTCGGCCCATCGCCGCCAACGAGCGCACCGAAGTCGTGACCGGCCTGACGCCCGCCGACCTTCCCGACCGCTGGATGGGCCTCACGCAGTTCGAGACATTGGTCTGGATCTCGGGCGACCCCGCCGCGCTCAGCGAGCGTCAGGCCGAGGCGGTGCGCGAATGGGTGCAGCGGGGGGGTCACCTTGTGATATCGCTGCCGTCGGTCGGCCAGGCGTGGTCAAACCCGCGAACGAACCCGCTCCAGGACCTGCTGCCGGCAGCGACCATCACGCGCGAAGAGGGCGTGAGCCTTGAGCCGCTGCGGGCGCTGCTCCGCCCGCGCGACAGCCTGCCGATGCCCGATCGCGCCGTGGTGCACACCATCTCTCCGAAGCCGAACGCGGAGCCCGGCGAGGCGGTCGCCGTGCTCAGCGCGCCCGACGGGCGGCCCATCGTCGTGCGCCGCGCGCTGGGCGTCGGCATGGTCACGCTCGTCGGCCTCGACTTCGCGCAGCAGAGCCTCGCGGAGCGCGTGGACGTGCAGTTCTTCTGGCACCGGGCGCTGGGCAAGCGCTTCGACGTGCTCTCGCGCGAGCAGATGCAGGCCGCGCGGGCCAAGGCCGGGTTCCTCGGCGCCGATCCCGCGTGGACCGACTCGGACATCCCCGGCGAGATCGCCAAGAGCGGTCGCGCGGGGGTCGGGGTGCTGCTGGGGCTGTGCGTCTTCGGCGCGTACCTCCTGCTCGCCGGGCCGCTGGGCTTCGCGATGCTCCGGCGGCGGGGCGGGGTGCAGCACGCGTGGGTCGCGTTCGTCGCCGTCGCCGCGGGGTTCTCGGCGCTCGCGTGGGGCGGCGCGACGGCGATGCGCCCGCTGCGCGCCGAGGTGCAGCACCTCACGGTGCTCGATCATGTGTACGGCCAGCCGCTCGAGCGGGCCCGCTCGTGGTTCTCGGCGTTGCTGCCGACCTACGGCGAGCAGCGGGTCTCGATCGACTCGGGCGCGGGCGCCGACGGCGTCCACAACGCCCTTCGACCGTGGGACTCACCCCTCGCCGGCGCCGCGGCACGGTTCCCCGACGCCCGGCCCTACGCGCTCGACGCGCGGGCGCCCGACGAACTCCGCGTGCCGACGCGCTCGACCGTGAAGGCCTTCCAGGC
>CAYVSR010000293.1:0-4446 GCA_964453125.1 uncultured Phycisphaeraceae bacterium
GGCTTCGGCGCGGGCGGCGGTGGGCGCGGCAGCGGCGGGCGTGGGCGTGGGCGCGGGTGCGCCGGCGGCGCGCTCAGCCGCGGGGTCGGCGAGCGTGGCGAGGCTCTTGGAGTCGGTGAACGTGAGCGACTCGGAGTTCAGGCAGAAGCGGAGGCCGGTGGGGCGTGGGCCGTCGTCGAAGACGTGGCCGAGGTGGGCGTCGCAGCGGGCGCAGAGGATTTCGGTCGCGAGTTGGAAGTGGCTGTCGTCGAGGCGCTGTGCGACGTTCTCTTTCGCGATGGGCTGGAAGAACGAGGGCCAGCCGGTGCCCGAGTCGAACTTCGAGTTCGAGGCGAACAGGGGCAGGCGGCAGCAGATGCAGGAGTAGACGCCCTCGGTCTTGTTGTCGAGCAGCGTGCCGCAGAACGGGCGCTCCGTGCCCTTGGCGCGGGCGATCTGGTACTGCTCCGGGGAGAGGAGGGCCTTCCACTCGGCGTCGGTCTTGACGGCCTTGGGCATGGCGACGGGGCCGACGAGCGTTCCCGCCTTGTTGAATACGTGGGCGCTGATCATGGGCAGATTGTTGGCCTGTGGGGTGGCGTCGGGTGCGGGCCCCGGGGCTTGGGGGGCGTCGCCTGCCGCGATCGCGGCGCGGGGCGCGCCGAGGCGGACGGCGAGCGTCGCGGCGCCGACGACGATGGCGAACCCGACGAGGAACGACGCCGCGAGGGCGATGAAGCGCATGGGGAACGATACCTCCGTGCCGAGAGTTCGGCGTGGGTCGCTCCTTGGATGCGTCCGGGGGCCTGGGGGTTCCGGAACCTGCTCAGCGACCGGCGGGAGCCGAACTGGGCGCCGGCGCGGGGTCGGGCGGCGCTTCCTTCAGCCCGACCGCTTCCGGAGGCACACCATTGAGCACGCTCACGTGCGCGACTTCCTTGGCGAGCGTCTCACGGTTGTCGGCGCGGCAGCGATTGACGAGACTGATGAGCACGCCCTGCATGTACGCCTCGCCGTCGATCCGACCGCCGGAGCGTCGCCCGCCGGGCTCGAACGTGCGATCGAATGCGGCCTTGTGCGCGAGGCGCGCGGCGGAGTCGAGGAACTCCTTGTTCGCGCCGTACGAGGGAAGCCCGGCGACCATGGTCATGGTGGCGCCGAAGGTTTCCGAGTCTGCGCTCGAGCGCTGTGACGACTTTCGCCAGGTGTAGATGCCGAACGAGATCGCGATGAGGATCGCGAAGGTGATGACGCGGCGCACGACGCTCTTCGCCGCACGCCCCGCGACGCGACCAACGCCCGCGCCGGTCGGAGTGGGCTCGATGCTCGCGCCGCCGGGCTGCTGCTCGTTGAACTGGCTCATGCTCGAAAGATCCCCCGCTGGAGGTTGTGGCGCCGCCCGGTGCGGCGCGATGCGAGCAAGATAGCGGCGTGTACGAGAAGCGCCAAGGCGCACGGCACAAAGAACTGACGCGCGGGCAAGTTCACTGCGCAGTGGACGCCGGGCGCGGCGCATCGCCGGCAACCACACGGTTGTGGAACAAACTCCAGATCACCCTCACGTGCAACACAGTGTCGGGTTGCGATTACCTCGCGTGGGCGACGACGGCGACAACTCCGTGGAGGCCGAGGGCGGTGCGCCGCGGGACCACCGACGGGTTGGGCGCCGCGCTTCCTCAGTCAATCCCGAGTCCGGCGTGTCGCCCTACTCGATCCTGTCCAGCGGGAACGCCGGGTTCGCCAGCGGGCGCAAGGCCAGCGTGAGCAGGGAAAGGGCGTGGTCGTCGCCGGCGATGCGGTTGGCGCGCAGGGCGTTGCAGCCGGTGCAGCGGTGCACGATGGCCCACTCGCCGCCGCGACGGACCTCGATGGCCACGGGCTCCATCGGCTCGCGGCAGGCGCAGCGCCGGTCGCCGGGCTGCTCGTCGAGGTGACGCGACCAGAGGCAGGCGGGACAGTGGTTGCGGTGCTTCGTGCCGAAGGATGCGAGCGCCACGGCGTGATTGCAGCGGGCGCAGGTGAACGTGGCTGCGGTGGTGTTGGAGTCGCGGTGGTTCGCGTGGTGTTGCATGGGTGAATGTGGCGATGTGGCCATGTGCGATGTGGCTACGTGTTCTGTGGCTTTGGGCCGCTTGCGCGGAGCGATAGCGCACGCGTCGATCGCGCCGGAGGTATCGGTCCGGTCGCGGGCGGGGCGCGCGGGAACAGCAGGTGCGTTGCCTGCGATCGAGGTTGGGGTGGGGGAGGCTCCCGGCGCAACGCCACAACCGACGCGCCGGCTCGGGCCGACACGCTTGGGTCATGGACTCCCGCGGGTTTCGCGGCGAGCCGGGAGGCTTAGGCAGTGGGCTGCGTTGTCACCGGGGCATTCTACAGCCGGAAACGTGGGTGTCCAGCGCGTGCGCGCGAATCGTGCGCCGTGGGGCGACCCTTCGCGCGCGAGTATTCTCATGCCATGAACGATCCGCGAACGGCGCCGGCGCGAACTGCAACACTTGAGCCGCAGGAGGGCGAGACGCTCAGCGTGGTGGGCGAGCACGTGCGCATGCTCGCGGACGCGGCGTCCACCGGCGGGCGCCTGTGCGTGTTCGTGGAGACGACGCGCCCCGGCGCCGGCCCGCCGCTGCACCGGCACGAGCACGACGACGAGTATTTCTACGTGCTCGAGGGGCGGTTCCGGTTCGTGCTCGACGGGCGCGAGTTCTTCGGAGAGGAAGGCGCGTTCGTGGCGGCGCCGCGGGGCTCGCTGCACGCGTTCTGCAACGCGGGCGATGCGCCGGGTCGGCTGCTGATCGTGTGCACGCCGGGCGGGCTGGAAGGGGCTTTCCGCGCGGCGAGCGCGAACCCGGAAGCGAAGACGCCCGAGGCGCTGGCGCGGCTCTTCGAGGGGTGGGTGCGGTTCGAGGGGCCGCCGATCGGGCCGGGCGCGGGGGCGTGACGATCGCGCAAGCGCGGTGAGAAGTTTCGGGACTGGTTCGCTGCCCGCGGCGGTACAGTGCGGCCATGCAACCACGACGCACGAGAGCCACGAAGAAGAAGGCCACGACGACGAAGCGTGCTACGAAACGGGCCGGGAAGCGGGCCACGAAACCTGCGGCCGCGAAACCGGGCGCGACGCGGAAGAAGGCGCCGGGCGGCGCGAAGCGCGCGACGAAGCCCCGTGCGAAGGCCGGATCGACGAGCCTGGCTGACTTCTGCCGCGGGCTGCCGGGCACGACCGAGGACGTGAAGTGGGGGGACAACCTCATCTTCTCGATCGGCGACAAGATGTTCGCGGGCTTCGAGGTGGACAACGAGCACGAGTACGCGTTCAAGTGCGACGAGGAAGACTTCGACCGGCTGGTGGAGCGCGACGGCGTGATCCCGGCGCCGTACGCGGCGAAGTACGGGTGGGTGAAGGTTCTGAAGAAGGGTGCGCTGGGGCGCGCGGAGGCGGAGGCGCTGCTGCGCAAAGCGCACGGGCTGATCGGCGCGGGGCTTTCGATGAAGAAGCGGCGGGAGCTAGGGTTGGGGTGAAGCCGGCGGCGGGCGTAACGCAGGGAGTGCGTCGGGGATTCAGCACGCACGTGCGCAACGCATACGCACGCCAGCCGCGGCTTGCGATTTCATGCGGCCCGAACGACGCCCGCCACGGACCGCGGCGGCGGCACCGGATCGCCGTGCTCGCGGAGGACCGCGATGTGTCCTTCGATCGCCTCGCGGATCATGGTGAGCGCTTCGTCCTGCGTGTCGCCCGCGGAGGCGCAGCCGGGGAGGTCCGGGACCCAGACGCTGAAGGAGCCGTCGTCGGCCTTCTCGATGACAACCGTGTATTCCATGCGATGAGATCCCGAAACTTCACGCGGTCGTGGTCTCCGGAACGGAGGTGCCGGCGACCGATTCCTGGAGCAGCCTTGCTGCTTCCGGGTCCACGTAGTCCGAATGGCATGACAGTTTTGCGTCGGGTGTCCCGTCGCTTCCGCTCCGGGCTCTGACGGACGGTTGTTCGGCGCCGGCCATCGCGCGCTTCGTCTTCGCCGCCAGCGCGTGGATCTCTTCCCAGGTCTTGGTGGGGACCAGCTTGAGTCCCTGCGCCGAGCGGATGATCCGCTGGCAATGGCGATCGAGATCGGGCGCCACGCCCTCGAACGCGCGGGCGCCGTCGAAGACGGCGTTGGCGAGCCAGCTTGCGTTGTCCTCGGAGGAATAGATGGCGACGGGCCCGGTGTGCCAGCGGCCCTGGAAATAGCAGATCGATGACGTCGACTGATCGAGCACACCAACCTCCGGTTTGGCGTTCGGTGGAGCGCAACGCCGTAATCTACCGATTCCGGGCCCCAACTTGGGTATTCCTCGACCCGGATGGGCGCGGCGAGCCCGTTTCCCCCGGGGATTTCACGATCAGCCGCCAGGAACGGATTTGGTTCCGGGGGGCCAGCATCCGCATTCCTCCCGGAGCGGATGGGGTTCCGGTTGGCCAGCATCCGC
>CAYVSR010000294.1:0-2262 GCA_964453125.1 uncultured Phycisphaeraceae bacterium
GGCACGCGCCACTGTTGGGCGTTCATCATCGATGGCGCCTCGGCGGAGATGCCGCGGTCGATCGGCGCCCCGGGTTCGGCGCCGCCGGCCTTCGCGCCATCGGTCGGCGCGGGCCCCGCCAGCATCGCGCGGCGCGTGGCCTCATCGGCCTGCGCGTATCGCCCCAGGCGCTCGGGGTCCATCGAGATCTTCACGTTGAACATCTCGCGCGTGGTGAGAAAGGGCAGCGTCTTCGCCGCGGCGCCGGGCGAGACGCGCGCCGTGTAATACTTCTCCACCCGCTCGCGCCCGATCCGCTTGATCAGGTGGTCCGTCGCGGTGTTGTCCGAGATCGAGATCATCTTCGTGGCGAACTCGATGATCGGCGCCTCGCTGCCGCGGGGCAGGTTCTGCATCACGCCCCCGGGCAGCGACTTCCAGTCGTCGTCGATCTCAAGAATCTCGTCCCACGTCGGCGCTCCTGCGCCGCCCGCCTCGATCGCTTCCGCCAGCGCCCCCAGCACGTACAGCTTGAACGCCGAGCCCAGCGGCAGCGTCTCGTCCTCGTTGTGCACATGCACAGGCGTGCGCGTCCCGTCCAGCGCGACCTCGTACACCGCGAGCGATCGCGCCGTGCCCAGCGTGTTCAGGATCGCGTCCGCGTCCGCCCAGTCCTTGAGCGGCGCCAGCGCCTTCGCCGGCGCGGGCTGGAAGAGCAGGTCGGTGATCTTGTGCGGCTCGGCCTCTTCGACGCGCAGCGAGATGTTCCACATCGTGCCCGGCGCTCGCGCCTGGGCCGTCGCCACCAGCGCGTGCGGCCCCTTCGCGGAGATCTCGCGCAGCGCGAACCCGCCGAGGGCGCCGCGCATCTGGCCCAGCGCGGTCTGCAGCGACGGCGCGGGAACCTGGGCGAGGAACTCGTCGGAGAAGCGCCCCTCGATCTGCAGGTCCTCGTTCGCGTCGATGCCGGCGAGCAGCCACGCCAGCGCCTTGCCCGCGGGCGTGTCGGGCGCCTCGACGGTCGAGGGCGCCACCACCGGCGTCTGCGCGGCGGGCGCATCGTGCGCGTGGGCCCCGCCCTCGTGGTTGTGATCGTGCTGCGAGAACGCGGCGCGAGACAGGCACACGAGGCAGGCGACAATCGCGAAGAGCAGACGGGTCCGCATCGGTTCGGTCTCCTGGGGGAGCCGAACAATACGGGCGTCGGGCGGAATCCGGGGGCGCTCGGCGAGCGCTAGCGCGTCTGCCCGTCCCCTTCGACGATCCAGCGCTGCGTGGTCAGTTCCTCGAGCCCCATCGGGCCGTACGCGTGGATGCGCGACGTGCTGATGCCGATCTCGGCGCCCAGCCCGAGGCTGAACCCGTCGTTGAAGCGCGTGGACGCGTTGACGACGACGCACGACGATTGAATCTCGCGCGTGAAGCGCGCGGCATTGGCCTCGCTGCGCGTCAGGATCGCCTCGGTGTGATTCGAATTGAATCGCTGGATGTGCCCGACGGCCTCGTCGATGCCGGGCACGACTTTCAGCGCGACCACAAGGTCGAGAAACTCGCGACCCCAGTCATCGGGCGCCGCCGCCCTCACGCCGGCGCCCCCCGCGCCCGCGCTGCGCAGGTGTTCCATCGCTCGCGCGTCGGTGCGCACCTCGACACCCGCCTGCGCGTAGCGCGCCACCAGCCGCGCCAGGAACGTCCCCGCGATCTTCTCGTGCACCAGAATGCACTCCGCGGCGTTGCACGTCGCCGGGGCGTTCACCTTGGCGGTGATGCAGATCTCCAGCGCCTTTTCAAAGTCCGCGCTCTCGTCCACATAGATGTGGCACACCCCCTGGAAGTGCTGCACCGTGGGAATTCGCGAGTGCTCGGCGACGAACCGGATGAGTTCGACCCCGCCGCGGGGGATGACCAGGTCGATCTGCTCGCGCAGCGTGAGCAGGTGGCGGAGTTCCTCGCGGTCTGAGGTGGTCAGCAGCGTGAGCGCGGTCTCGGGCGCGCCCACGTCGCGCAGCGCGCCGTGCGCCAGCCGCGCCAGCGCCTCGTTCGATCGCGCCGCCTCGCGCCCGCCCTTCAGGATGCACGCGTTGCCCGCCTTGAAGCACAGCGCGAAGGCGTCCACCGTCACGCCGGGGCGCGCCTCGTAGATCATGCACACCACGCCCAGCGGCGAGCGCACCTTGCGCACGCGCAGGCCGGTGGGCAGGCGCTCGTCGCGCGTCACAAGGCCGACGGGGTCGGGCAGCGCCGCCACCTGGCGCAGCCCTTCGGCCAGTTGGCGCACGCCCT
>CAYVSR010000294.1:2272-4429 GCA_964453125.1 uncultured Phycisphaeraceae bacterium
GTTCGAGCCGGCGCAGCTTCGCATCGGCCAGCCCCGCAGCGCGAGCCGCGGCCATGTCCGCGCGGTTCGCCTCGAGCAGCGCGCCCGACTCGCGCTCCAGCGCATCGGCGAGTTTGCCCAGCACGGTGTTCTTGGCGTCGGTCGAGAGGGCGGCCAGCGCTCCCGACGCCCGGCGCGCCCCGCTCGCGGCATGCTCAATCGCGTTCACGACGCCGCCTTGCGCCGCGTCGAGTCCCGCGCACCGGCGCCCGCGCCGTCCTTGGCGGGGAAGTATGTCCCCAGCGCCTCGCCGCGCAGCGCCCGCGACACCACCGAGGGCTCCGCGCCCGAGGCGACGATCACGCCGATGCCCTCGCCGGTGGCGATCGACGCCGCCTGCAGTTTCGTGCCCATGCCCCCGGTGCCGACGCCGGACATCCCCTCCTGCACGTGCGCCAGCGCCGCGTCCGCGTCGGGCACGAGGGGGATGACGCGCTTGGCGTCGCCGCGCTCGTACAGGCCGCTGACTGTCGAGAGAATCACGAGCAGGTCCGCGTGCACGAGCGTCGCGACGAGGGCCGAAAGCCTGTCGTTGTCGCCCAGTTTGATCTCGTCGAACGAGACGGTGTCGTTCTCATTGACGAGCGGCGCCACGCCGCGCGAGGTGAGTTCGAGCAGCGTGCGCCGGGCGTTCTGGAGGCGCGCCGGGTGGCGGAGGTCGTCGTCCGTCAGCAACGCCTGCGCCACCACGCGCGAGTGCACGTGGAACGCGTCCGCCCACGCCTGCATGAGGCGCGACTGGCCCACCGCCGCCGCGGCCTGCTTCTGCACGATCGTCGTCGGCTTGCTCTCGAGCCCCAGCAGCCGGAAGCCAGACGCCACTGCCCCCGACGTCACGACGATCACCTCCACGCCCGAATCCATCACCGACGAGATGTCCGTCGCCAGGCGGTGCAGCGCCGGCAGACGCAGGCGCCCGTCGTCCGCGAGCACGGCGCTGCCGATCTTCACGACCAGCCGACGCACGCGCGGGATGGGCCTCGGCTGATGGTCCACGGGAGGCTTGTTGGATCGGCGCCGTGCGGGCACGGGGTGAGTGTAGTTGGGCGGCGCCGGCACGCGTCCGAGAAGACCGGCGTTCGTGCGCCCATCCCCCCACGCGCCCCTCCATCAGAGCCGGGAGCGGAAGCGACCGGACATCCGACCCCGGAACACAATCGCACATCAACGGACCGCGCTCGCAGAGCTCGCGGCTCACCCCCCGCGCGCACCCGCGCACAACTCGACTCCCCAGCGCCCTTCCCCTCCGCGTTCTCCGCGCCCTCCGCGTTCCATTCCGGCTCAGCGGCGCCGGGCGCACGCGCGAGACCGCGCAACAAAAAGGCCGCCGCGACCCATGCCGATCGGGTCGCGACGGCCGCGGAGTTGGTCCATCTCTGCGACGAACCCCGAGCGGTGGCTCGGGGTCGTTCGCGTTCCGTGTCGTTCCGCACGCGTGGGCGAGACCCCGCCCGGGCGACCCAGTCAGTCGCGCTGCGCGTCGGAGGCGGTTGTCAGCGGCCGGCGCGGAAGGGGTCTCGCGTGGCGACCGGGCCGGCGTCGGCCGGGGCCGTCGAGGGCGAGACGGATTCCGGGGTGATGTGGATCGCGGGGCTCGGGCCGGTGCGCTCGAGCGTCTCGGTCGAGCGCTCGAACTCGTTGCGCGCCGCCCGCTCGGACTCGATCTCCGCCGCGGCCTTGTCCTCGTAGTTGAGGCGCTGGCTGGTCTTGTCGAGCGACGCGAACTGCGACTCCTGCTTGGCCTGCACCTGCGAGAGGCGCTGCTTCACCTGGTCGAGGCTCACGACGTCGTAGCGGGAGTACGAGTCGATCTGCTTCTGGCGCTTCTCGAGCATCTCGAGCAGACGGTCGTTCCGCGCGATCGCGTCCACCTGGTGGTCGATCTGCCAGAGCTGGGTCTGGAACTCGGCCTGCTCGGCCTCCAGCTTGCCCAGCAGCTCGGTCATGCGCGTCTCCTGCTGCTCGAGATAGGAGAGCGTGCGGTCGGCGTCAGCCGCCTTGTTCTGGTACGCCGCGCGGGTCTGCTGGATCTGCGTGGCGCGGGAGTACGCCTCCTCGAGCTTCATGGTCTTGTCGTTGAACGAGACCAGGATGGCCCGGCCGGCGCCGGCAGACCGG
>CAYVSR010000295.1:0-1393 GCA_964453125.1 uncultured Phycisphaeraceae bacterium
TCGTCGTCGACGTCGTACCCCGGATTGCCGTAGGTCACATCCTGTCCGAACACGGCGAGCATGCGGTTCAGGTCGGGATAGTCGCAATCGCCGTCGCCATCGAGGTCACCTGCGGGCGAATGCCGCGCGACGCCGTAAGCCGAGTAGCGCACCCGTTCCTGGAGCTGGCCCCAGCCGCTGGTGACGCCGATGACCGAGTAGTTCCGGTCGGTGAGGGCGTAGTACGAATCCGCGTCCTTGAAGTCGCGGAACGTCGAACCGGGAGCTTCTTCCTTGTCGGTCATCATGAACAGGAACTCGTCGACGTACTCCATGCCCCAGACCCGTTGAATGATACGCGTCTCGGCGAACCCTGAGAACCCGGTGTCCCCCGACGGGCTGAAGGTGTGCTGGACGCGCTCCTCGATGAGGCGCCACGCGCCGTCGTAGTAGTAGGTATTCCCTTCGTCGAGGTCATTATCGACGTCCGAGTCCGCCTGCCGGGTCACGCGCTGGAAGAGGCCGTTGTAGGTGTACTTGACGCGGGTCTGCCACGAACCCGTGCTCTCCGGCTGGAACTCGACCTTGACGAGTCGATTCCAGGCATCGTAGATCATCCGCATCTTGTCGTGGGTCCCGGCGAAGTCGTGGTTGACCTCCTGCTCGGCGAGGTTGCCAGACTTGTCGTAGGCCAGGTTCAGCTGGGCCTGGCTGCCGCCGCCGATCGGATCGAAGATCTGCTGGTCCCACCCGCTGGAGGTGTCGTTGATCTCGTTGCCTTTGTTGTGCTTGCGCGTCTCGACGCGATCGTGCCCGCTGGGGTAGCCCGTGGTCTCGAATGTCGAATCTCCATCGGTGTTGGTGACGAGCGTCTTCCAGTTGCCCAGCCCTGAGAGCGTCCACTGCTGGTTCCGCGTCCCGCCGGCGACGAAGACGCCGCTCGAGTGGTTCTTCTGCCCGCGGTTGGCGAGGGTCAGCCGATTGAGGCCGTCGTAGGCGTATGCCTCGTCGCGGAAGATGCTGGACGCGAGCTGTCCGACATCGAAGCCGCGCTTGTCGTACCGGCGGTCGACGTTGGACGCGGTGTCGTACGAGTACTCGAGATTGACGATCGGCGGCTTGGCGCCGAGCGACCAGGCGAGCGTGCCGGTGTTGCGCTTCCAGAGGACGCGCTGGGTGCGCCCGAAGCGATCGAATGAGGCGTAGCGCCCCGCGGTCTGGCTGCCCGACGGCGTGAGGTCAGGGTTCGTGACCCGATCCAGGTGGAACCCGGGCGACGTGAACGCCTTCTCGACGACGGTCCCGAGACCCAGGTATTGGAAGTTGACGTGGTGCGTCATCAGCGTCGCCGTGGACGCGAGGGGGTCCGGGCCCTGCCAGTTCAGCTGCGAGGGTCGCGAAATGACGCTGTTCA
>CAYVSR010000295.1:1493-4422 GCA_964453125.1 uncultured Phycisphaeraceae bacterium
GCGACGTAGCGAACGAGGTTGTCGACGCTGTTGCCGTTGGAGGTCCCGAAGGTGGTGGCCTCGTCCTTGACGACGCGGCCGCGCTTGTCGAACGAGAACGCGCGCACCGTGCCGTTCTGATCGGTGGTTTCGATCACCTCGCCCAGCCGGTTGTACTTGAACTGCCTCGAGTGATCGGCGATGGAGCTGACGCCCTCGTTGTCGGGGTACACGATCCGCGCGAGCAGATCGTTCGACCAGAGGAGCGAGCCCGCGACGCCGTCGGTCGGTGGTGTTTGGCCGGACGGGACGACCCCGTAGACGTAACGGGTCTCTTCGTACTTGGGCGTTGCTGAGGAGTCCTGGTCGTCGTACGCGGCGACCTCGTAGGTGACGTTGTCGGCGCCGTCGTACCCGAAGATCGTCGCCCGATCCTCGTCGGGCTCGTCCGATCCGTGCGCTGTGCCGTACGTGACGGCCCAGCCCCAAGGCTTGCCCGAGTCGGTCGTCCGCGCGACGGTTGTCGCGGTCAGCGACCCGCTGGGCGCGATGTAGTTTTCGAGCACCGCCACGACGCGAGCGAGGTCGTCGTAGAAGACCTTGGTGAGCTTGCCGTCGGGCGCAACGGTGCGATCGGTCAGCCCGCGCTCGTTGTAGATCGTCGCCAGCACGCGCGAGAAACTCGGCGGCGGCTCATCGGGATCAAGGTCGGGGACGTCGCCGCCTCCTTCCAGGTAATTGGACGCGGAGATGTTCGTGCCGTAGTCGATCGCCATCGTCCCGCGATCGGCGCCGTCGAACCTGAAGCCTGTGTAGGTCGTCACGACCGCGCTCGAGGAGGCGGAGGCGAGGTCTCCCTCGACGCTGGCGTCGTGCGCTCGCGTGCGCTTGGTGATGAGGTCGATCTCGCCCGTTCCGTTTGGGTTGGGCCCGCTGGCCTCCGCGTCGATATAGTGATAATCCGTCTGCTCGAACACGACATCGTCGGTGAGCGTGCTCGCGTGATCGTACGTGTCGGCGAGCCCAGGTTTGACCTCGGTGCCGCTCTCCCCGCCCCGGTTGGTGATGTAGACGGTCGAGAGGCGCCCGAGCGCGTCGTACTTGGCCTTCGTCGCCGGCGCCGTGGGTCCCCAGCGCTCGATCGGGCGGCCCGCGGCGTCGTACCAGGCGTGCCACTCGAGGCCCTTCCAGTCCCCGGTCGCGTCCAACGACGAGGGATCCACCGCCATGCGCAGGCGGTAGAGGAGCCCGCGGTGGCTGTAGTCGTTCTGCGTCAGGAGTTTGCGGTTGGACCGTGAGCCGGAGGCGTTGAGATCGTCGGGAACCGTTGACGAGTCGAACGCCGCGATCTGCACGACTCTGTCCAAGTTGTCGTACGACATGCCGATGTTGGGCATTTCGGGCGGGTAGACCTTCGTCCGGCGGTTCCGGAAGTCGTAGCCGAGTCGCGTAACGCGGTCGAAGTCCGAGCTCTCCGCGGCGTGGACGCGCGAATATGTCAGGTTGCCGTCGCCGACGCCCTGGCTGGGCGAGCTCGTTCCGGGGAAGTCGTAGAAATGCTCCACCAGCGACTTCATGTTGCCCGAGCCGCCGGCGGTCGTGCCTTCCTTGACCTCGGTGAGCCGGTCGAGCACGTCGTAGCTGAACGAGCGCACCGTTCCGTTCGCCGCGGTCTCGGACTGCAGACGGCCGACGTTGTCGTACGCGAACGTTGTCGAGTAGTACGCGGCGTTAGCCACGTCGTGATAGCGCCGTTCTGTGGTCACGTGGCCAGCGAGGTCCCGCAGCAGGTAGGTGCGGGCGAGCTCCGTCCCCCGAGTGAACGCGCCGGTGATCTCGCCGGTGGTCGAGCTGCGCGAGATCGCGGCCCCGCTCGCGACCGCGTTCTCTATGACGCAGATGGTCTCGCCGCCGGCCGAGAGGCATGTCGTCACCAGCGGGCCATCGGTCGCGGGACCGCCCGGGATGCCTGTGTTCGCCGGAACCAGTGTCTCTGTGTAACGCAGCGGCGCGGGCAGCCCTGTGCCGGTCGCGTCCGGATCGTCGTCCGCGCCGGAGATCGCGAGCATCTCGCGGTAGATGTTGGTGGCGGAGCCGCTGGGCTGGCGGACCGTGGTGAGGCGGCCCAGCAAGTCATACCGCATGGTCGTCTCGAGAGGTCGGACCTGACCGGAGCCCCCGGTGTACGAGGCGTACGTTCTCTTCTCCTTGGTGACCCCTCCGGTCCTCGCGTCGTACTCGTATTCGGTCCGGACGCCATCGGGTCCCTCGACCGACTTGAGCTCGCCCGTCCTGTAGAACTCTTCCTTCGTCACGGCCGTGGTCGCGTCGTCGGGGCCGTTCTCGGTGTACGCCTCCCGGTCGACCTTGGTTTCTTGCTTGGTCACGACGTAGATGCGCATCTGCGCGTACGTATCGGGAGCGCCGGTGGCGGGGATCAGGTCGAAGTAGTCGAGCCCCTCGCTGTTGTCCGCCTTCCGGTAGACGAACTCGGTGGTCTCGAAGTCTGTGGTCGTGCGGTACCGCTTGATCTTGGTCAGGATGTCGGTCCGAGCGTGCGGGTTGCCGCCGGTCGGATACACGCCGTACTCGAACGTCGCGATGGGAGACGATAGATCGCCGTCCGCCTCCGACACCCATGTTGCCGCAAGCCGGCGCTCGCCTGCGCCCGTGTCCGTGATATAGCTGAACCAATGCGCCAAGCCGCCCGTGCTGGCGTTGCTCGGGGCGCTCGATTCGGCAAAATCGGTGCGCGTGTACCCCGAAGTCGCCGACGGGAACCGCACGGTCTTGATCTGCCCCTTGAAGCCCTCGTAGGTTCCGGAAGTCGTGTCAGACGTGAAGTAGTCGAAGCGCTTGACCCAGGATCGCGAGACCGTCGCGGAACTCCACGCGGATCCCGCCATCTCCTGGAGCACCACCTTCGCGGCGAGGCGGTTGCCGGGGTGTC
>CAYVSR010000296.1:0-4400 GCA_964453125.1 uncultured Phycisphaeraceae bacterium
GTCCGCCGGCTTCTCGGCAGGCGCCGGAGCCGGGTCGGCGGGCATGGGTTGGGCCGCGGGGGCGGGGGGCGGGGCGGCCTCGGAGGGCTGCGCCGGAGCGGGGGCTGCGGTGGGCGGCGCGGGCTGCTCGGCGGGCTTCTTCTTGAACTCCGGCTGCGAGTCGTCGTTGTAGCCCAGCTGCTTGACGGGCTTGCCCGGCATCGTCGCGTTCAGGTCCGGCATCTCGGGCGAGGGGCGCAGTTTCATCTCGAGGCGGCGCGAGTACGACGGGGGCACGGCGATCGAGTTGTCCAGGTCCCCGCCCATGTCGTAGGCCTTCATCAGCGACCAGCGCATCAGGTCCGGGCGGTACGGGTCGGGCGGGATGCCCTCCCGGTTCTTCGGGTTCTTCATGAACTGCACCGCCACCTGCTGCCCCACCGGCACGTCGATCGACCAGATCGATTCGAACGTGCGCGTGTCCACCAGCGTGATGGTTTTGGGCTGCGACGGCGTGCTCACGTACGTGAACCGGTCCATCGACATCTGCCCGCCGCCCTCGGTGTAGCACCCGCCGAGCAGCCCGGCGCAGAGCGCGAGCGCGGCGAGCGAGGCACGGGCGGCGAGGCGGGGGCGGGCGTTGGCAACGGTCCGGCGCATCGAGGTCTCCCTGGCGGGCGCTCCCATGGGCCGGACCCGCAACGGTCGCGGGGGAGGGCGCAGGGGCGCGCGGAACTAGGATACGGTATCGGCTCGGACGCTGGCCGCGCCGGAGCCGCGCCCGAGACGGAACCGCCCGAAGTTCGGGCGCCGCCTTCTCGGACGCGCAACTCTTGACGTACGCCGCGGCCCCAAGGTTCGCGAAAGGGCGCATGGGCACAGACTTCGCTCAGTTCCGCACCGGTCACGGGTACGACCTGCACCGGCTCGAGCCCCGCCCCCCGGCCGGGGAGGGGCGCGACGCGCTCGTGCTCGGGTGCGTGGCCCTCGCCCACCCGGACGGTTGGGGGCCGGTCAGCCATTCCGATGGCGACGCCTTGGCCCACGCCGTAACGGACGCTCTGCTGGGCGCGCTGGCGCTGCCCGACCTCGGGACGCTCTTCCCGAACACCGACCCGCGCCACGCGGGGGAGGATTCGTCGGTCTATCTGAAGGAGGCCGCACGACGGGTGCGCGAGGCGGGCTGGGAGATCGCGAACATCGACTCCACCGTGGTGCTCGAACGGCCGAAGATCGGGCCGATGCGGACCAGGATCCGAGAAGCGATGGCGGGCCACCTGGGGGTCTCCCCGGAAGTCGTCAACGTCAAGGGAAAGACGCACGAGGGGCTCGATGCGCTGGGCGAAGGGCGCGCGGTGGAAGTGCACGCGGTGGCGCTGCTCGTTCGACGCGGGGCGGGCCGATGACCATCGCCGAGCAGGTCGAGGCGTGCCGCGCGGGGGCGCACCCGAGACTGGTGGCGCGGATGGACTCCGGCTGGGCGGTGATGGGGGAGTCGCAGGTTCTGCCCGGCTACTGCGTGCTGCTCGCGGACCCCGTGGTGGCGTCGCTCAACGACCTGGACGACGGCGCCCGCGCCGCGTTCCTGCGCGACATGGCCGTCTTGGGCGACAGCGTGCTCGCCTCCTGCGAACCGGCCCCGCGCAGGGTGAACTACGAGATGCTCGGCAACCTCGACCCCACGCTGCATGCACACGTCGTGCCGCGCTACGAGGCCGAGCCGGAGAACGTGCGGACGAAGGCCATCTGGCTCTACCCGGAGCAGGTTTGGAACGACCCGGAGCGGGCGTTCGACGCGCGCCGGCACGGCGCGCTGCGCGAGGCGATCGGCGCGGCGCTGGCCCGAGCGGGCCGGGCGCGCAAGGCCGACCTCGACCCCGCGTGGCAGGCCGCCGCCGCGTTCGCCGCACGCGCCCACGAGGGCCACCATCGCAAGGACGGCGAGACGCCCTACGCGAGCCACCCCTTCCGCGTGGCGCTCACGGTGCGCGATCTCTTCGGCTGCGCCGATCGCGCCGCGGTCGTGGCCGCCATCCTGCACGACACCGTCGAGGACACCGGGACCGACTACGACGAGATCGAGGAATCCTTCGGCGCCGAGGTCGCCGGACTGGTCGCGGCGCTGAGCAAGGACATGCGCCTGCCCGAAGAACAGCGCGAGCGGGCGTACGACGAGGCGCTCGGCGCGGCGGACTGGCGGGCGCGCCTCATCAAGGCCGCGGACGTGTTCGACAACCTCTCCGACGTGGCCGAGGGTGACAAGAAGGCCCTGCGGAAGATGGCGGCCCGGGCGGAGCGAGCCATCGCCCTGGCCCGGCCGGACTGCGCGACCCACGCCGCCGCAGCACGGGCCGTCTCGCTGCTCGAACGCCTGCTGAAGCGCTCGGTGGGCTGAGCGGCCCCGGGGGGTCGGGCGCGTTGTGTTTATCGGGCGTGCGGCGCGAGCCGATAGCAGAGGCATGGACCCCATCGGTCCCGCCATCGCGTCCTCGCTTGCGGGCCTCAACCAGGCCGAACGCCAGGCGGCCCGCGACGCCAAGAAGGCGCAGACGGAGGGCCCGCGCGACCGCTTCCGGCGGGCGCTCGACGAGGCCGAACTCACCGTGGTCGAGACCGAGTCGGAGGTCGCGGTGCGCGGCGTGGCGGCGAACGAGGACGAAGAAGCGCGCCAGGATCACCGCGAGCATCCGCCGGGCTACCCGCGCGAGGGCGAGGAGAGCGACGACGCGGACCGTCCGCGCCTCGACCTGAACGCGTGAGTCGCGCAATGAAAAACCCCGCGGGGCGCGGGGCGTGATGGAGCAGGGATGCGCGAGTCGCGGGCGGGTCAGACCTTGCCGCTGGCGAGGTGCTTCTCGATGATCTTCTCGATCTTGGACTCGTCGCTCGAGTCGAAGCCGGACTCGCTGAAGACGACCTTGCCGTCGCCGCCGATGATGTAGAACGTCGGGATGCCCTTGACGCGGTACGACTTGGCGACGTCGTCGCCCTTGAGGAGGAGGTTGTAGTTGAATCCCTTCTCCTTCATGTACGCGGCGGGGTCGCCGTCCTTCTCCCACGTGGCGACGCCGATGACGACGACGCCCTTGTCCTTGAACTTCTCGTGCACCTTCTGGACGGAGGGCATGGCCTTCTTGCACGGGCCGCACCAGGTGGCCCAGAAGTCGAGCACCACGACCTTGCCCTTGTAGTCGCTCAGCCGATGGACCTTGCCCTGCGCGTCCTTGAGCGCCCAGTCGGGCGCGGTCTCACCGACGCCGATCAGGCCCGACTCGGCCGCCTTCTTCTCGCCTTTCTCTCCCTTGTCGCCCTTTTCGCCCTTCTCTCCCTTCGGCGCTGCGGCGCCATCTTTGTTGTGGCCGGGGGCGCCTTGGGCGGGTTCGGCAGGCTTGGCGTTCTGGGCGATGGCGGTGGAGACGGCGCCGGACAGCCCGATCGCGAGCAGCGCGGCAAGAGCGGTGATTCGACGCATCGGAATGCTCCTTGGGTTTGCTTCCCCGGCGGGTGATCCGCGGGGATTCGGCGCCGTGCGGGCGCCCGGCGGTTCTTCGACCGGGGAATGGTACCCCCGCCGACCGCGGAAGTTCCCTGCCCCGGCGCGGGGGCCTGGGGTCAGACCACGCCTGCCATCCGCAGGATGGTCGCGGGGGACTCGGGCTGGCCGGTGCGGGCGCTCAGGAGCGCGGCCTCGCACATGGCGAGCACGGTGAGCGCGGGCGTGGGCGCGGTGCGCGGGGCCCGCGGGTCGAGGAGCATCTGCACCTGCTCGGCGATCGCCTCCGCGGCGCCGGGGTCGTCCGGGGCGCCGCTGGAGATCCGCGAGCGCGAGCGGTCGACAGTCTGGCCGGCGGCGTCGATGAGTTCGAACGACTTGTCGTCGAGGCGCAGCGCGCCGTTCTGGCCCAGGAGCATGACCCCTCGGAACCAGCGCCCGGCGGAGTCGGAGAGCGTGAGCGATGCGGCGCGCCCCGACCCGAAGCGAAGGTTGGCGGTGATGTCGCCGCGCAGGTCGCGCAGGCGCTCGCCCGGCGCGAGGTGGACGCCCGCGAGCGACGCGGGCCCGGCGTTGGCGGCGTCGATGGACTCGGGCTCGCCGAGGATGGCGAGGACGAGGTCCATCGCATCGAACAGGCGCGCGGCGAGCGAGCCCTGCCCGTGCCCGCCGCGCATGGCAATGGCGAGCGTGCGCGCGGGGCCCACGCGTTCGATCGCTTCGGCCGCGGCGCGGAAGCCCTTCGAGCGGCGCATCGCGGGCACGAAGCGCACGGGCTCGATCGGCGCGAGGGGCGGGGGCGGCGCGCCGTCTGTCGTGGCGGAGGCGGGCGCGCGCTCCATGGCGGCCTGCGCCTGCGTCGTGCCCGGGCCGGGCTCGAGCGACGCGATCTTCATTCCCTTCTCGGCGCAGGAGCGAAGCAGCGCGG
>CAYVSR010000297.1:0-4395 GCA_964453125.1 uncultured Phycisphaeraceae bacterium
GCTCAGGCGCCGTTCAGCCTCCACTCCCATCGCCTCGATGGGAGAGGGCAGGGTGAGGGCTACTGGCTTCGCTTCTCTCCCCTCTCCATTGACGAGTCGTCGTCCGCGCCGCGATCGTGCGCCACGATCGCATCGATCTTCGCTCCGAGGTAGTTCAACACGGCCTGAGCATCCGCGCTCACCGCGCTGGCGCTGACACGGATCACACGCAGTCCCTCCCCCGTCATCCATCGATCTCGCCCCGCGTCCCGGGCCCGCCGATGCGAGTGGTCCGATCCGTCGACTTCCACCACGAGCCGCAGTTCGTCGCAGTAGAAGTCCGCGACGTACACGCCCATCGGATGCTGGCGCCGGAACTTCAGGCCGCGGAACTGCCGGTTGCGTAGTCGCCACCAGAGGATTCGCTCAGGCATCGACGACGCCGCACGCAACTGGTTCGGCAGCGCTGCAGGAGTCTGCGGCTCAGGCATGTACCCCGACCGGAACGGGTCCATGGCGCCATTGAAACATGGGCTCGGCGCACCGACAAGCCAGCGATTCGAACCGGGATAGATTCAGTAGAAAGAAAACGAGCGAAGCCAGAAGCCCTCACCCTGCCCTCTCCCGCGAGGCGCGGGAGAGGATGCTCGGAGACCCCTCCGCTCCGTTCCCACTCGATGCCTTGGCGCCTCGATGCTTTGATGCCTTCCCTTAGAACCACTGCATCTGCCGCGGCTCGAACGCGTCTCGCGCCGTTGGGCTCTCGACGTCGATCGGGTATTCCCCGCTATAGCACGCCGCGCAGTAGTGCGAGCCCGGCCGTTCCGCCGTCGCCACCACCGACAGCATGCCGTCGATGCTCAGGTACGCCAGCGAGTCGACCCCGAGGAACTCGCGCACCTGCTCCACGCTGCGGTTGTGGGCGATCAGCTGGCTGCGCTCGGCGAAATCCACCCCGAAGTAGCACGGGTGCCGGATCGGCGGGCACGAGATCCGCAGGTGGATCTCCTTCGCCCCAGCCGCACGGATCTGCTCCATCTTCGCCTTCGTCGTCGTGCCGCGGACGATCGAGTCGTCCACCACGACCACGCGCTTGCCCGCCACGATCTCGCGAATGACGTTCAGCTTCAGGCGCACCGCCGCGTTCCGCTCCGCCTGCGAGGGCTTGATGAACGTCCGCCCCACGTACCTGTTGGGCACGATGCCCTCGCGATACGGCAGGCCGCTCGCCCTCGCGTACCCGCTCGCGGCGCTGCGCCCCGAGTCCGGCATCGGCATCACGAAGTCCGCTCCGGTCGAGACCGTCCCGTTCGTGCCCGAGTGCGAGCCGCGCGCCAGCACCGGCGCCTCGCGCGCCAGTTGCTCGCCCAGGCGCTCGCGCACCACCTGCACCGTCTGCCCGAACACCTCGCTCGCCGGGCTCGCGAAGTACACGTGCTCGAACACGCACATCGCCGGGCGCGGCGCAGCCTCGGCGAACCGCCGGCTGGTCACGCCCTCGTCCGAGATCGTCACGATCTCGCCCGGCTCGATCTCGCGCAGCGCCGTCGCCCCCAGCGCATCGAGCGCCACCGTCTCGCTGGCGATCACCGGGTAGCCATCGTGCGTCGTGCCCAGCGTCAGCGGGCGCCAGCCGTACGGGTCCCGCGCCGCCTCGATGCGGTCCGTAAACAGGAACACCAGCGAGAACGCCCCCTGCAGCCGGCGCAGCGTCGCCGCCAACGGGTCGCTGCTCCGCTGCTGGCGCGGCGAGGCCAGCAGGTGGATGATCACCTCGGTGTCCGCCGACGTGTGGAAGATGTGCCCGTTCTCCTCGTACAGCCGGCGGAGCGCCTCGGCGTTCACGAGATTTCCGTTGTGCGCGACCGCCACCTGCCCATCGACGTACGACTCGAGCAGCGGCTGCGCGTTGCACTCGTGCGAGCCCCCCGCCGTGGAATACCGGTTGTGCCCGATCGCCCCCAGGCACCCCTCGGACTCAAGGTCCGCGAGGTCGCGCGTGTCGAAGACCTCGGGCACCAGCCCCATGCCCGTGTGCGCCCGCAGCCCCCGCCCCGTCGAGACCGCCACGCCCGCCGATTCCTGCCCCCGATGCTGCTGGGCGTAGAGCGCGATGTACGCCCGGTGCGCGCCGTCCTTGGGCCCCCACACCGCGAACACGCCGCACTTCTCCTTGGGCCGATCCGACCCGTCACTCTGAACCGCCCCGCACGCCCTCTCAGCCCTCGGAGAGCCCGACGCGAGCACCGGCAGATGGATCGCTCTTGGCATTGCTCGCAGTGTAGACACCGGCCCGCAACCCGCCGGAGCCCAATCGATTGAATCCGGCATGAGCAGCACATCCCTCGTCGCGGGAACGATCCTGGGCGTCCTCGCGCTCTGCGCCGGCGCACACGCCCAGCCCGCCGCCCGGCCCGCTCCCCCCGCGCCGGGGTCCACCGTCATCCTCTGCCGCGCCGACGAGCCCGGCCCGCGCCTGCTGATCGACGGCAGGGTCACGGACCCATCGGGTCGTCCGGTCCCCGGCGCCGTGGTCAGCGCGTACAACACCGACGCCAACGGCCTCTACAACCCCCCGAACTCGCCGACCCGAGAGCCGCGGATCCAGGGCGTGGCTATCGCCGACGCCGAGGGGCGCTTCCAGATGCTCACCGTGCGCCCGGGCCCCTACCCGAACGCGGACGACCCGGCGCACATGCACTTCAAGGTGACCGCCCCCACGTTCCACCTCACGTACTCGACGATCTGGTTCGAGGGCGACCCGCTGCTCTCCCCCGCGAAACGGGCCTTCGCGGACCGCGATGCGGAGACCGAGATCGTCCGCACCACGCGCCCCGACGGAGGGCTTGAGACCGCCGTCCACGCCATCGTTCTGCGGCCCGACTGAGCCGGGAACCGCGCCGTTTGATTTTTGGGCCGTTCCCCGCTTTACTATCCGCCCCCCTGCCCGACGTGGGCAGGGGAAGATTTGCCCGGATCACCCGCGTCGGCCCGCAGCCGCGGCACGCCACGCCGATCGTCGCCACCCTCCCACGCGGAGGCCAACCGGCGACACCCTACGGCGCCCGATCCCACGGATCGGCCCGGAGAGGACGGAGGTTCTCATGGCTCGGTATCTCGGCCCCAAGGTCAAACTGTCCCGTCGCGTCGGCGTCCCCATCGCCGACCTCCCCAAGCACACCGCCAAGCGCCAGCTCATCCCCGCGGGCATGCACGGCTATCGCGGCCGGCGCCTGCGCGACTACGGCGTGCGCCTCAACGAGAAGCAGAAGCTCCGCTTCCACTACAACGTCCTCGAGCGCCAGTTCCGCAACTACATCGCGGAGGCCGGCCGGCGCAAGGGCAACACGGGCGAGCTGCTCCTCCAGATCCTCGAGCGCCGCCTCGACAACGCCATCCGTCGCGCCGGGTTCGCCCGGTCGATCTGGGCGGCGCGCCAGCTCGTCGCGCACGGCCACGTGCTCGTCAACGGGCGCAAGTGCGACCGCCCCAGCCGCCAGCTCGAGATCGGCGACTCGATCACGCTCAAGCCGAAGATCCATGCCGTGGTCCGCGACGCGATGGAGTCGATGGCCGGCCACATCGTGCCCGGCTGGCTCGACGTGAACCCGTCGGAACTGACGGCCAAGCCCATCGCCCTGCCCACGTCGGACCAGATCCCCTTCGACGTGAACACGAACCTCATCGTCGAGTTCTACCGCTAAAGACCGCCGACGCCGGCCGCCCCGCGCCCCGTCGCGCGGGCGCGCCCGGTCGCCCGGACCCGTCGATTGCGCGCCGCGCCCACCGGGGCGCGGCCCTCAACGACAGGAGCGCCCATGCTCAAGTGGCTGCGGAAGTACAACAAGATCATCCTCGTCGTGGGCGGCTCGCTGCTCATGATCGCGTTCCTGTTGCCCACCACGCTCAACCGAATCGGGCGTGAGCAGGCCAACAAGACCGTGGCCAAGATGGACGGGCGCAAGGTCAGCGCCATGACCATCGCGCTCGCCCAGCAGGAGATCAACGTCGTCGAGAACGCCCTTCTCGACATGAAACTCAGCGAGGCCTTCGGCATCCGCGACGCCGCACACTGGCTCATGCTCGAGCGCGAGGCCAACGCCGCCGGCTTCGTGGGCGGCACGAGCCACGCCGACACCATCGCGCAGGACCTCGCCCCGGCCATCGCGGAGTCGCAGATGGGCCGTCTGCCTCGCGACATGCAGACGCCCGAACTCCGCGAGCAGGTTCGCGCCAACGCCCTCGAGGCCCTCCGCGCCCGCCACGCCGACCTGGCTTCCAAGATCGGCCCGCGCTTCGACGAGGCGATGGCCAAGTTCGCCGGCGTCATCCTGCTGCGCCAGGCGTACGCCAACGCCGTGCGCGTCTCCGAGCCCGAGGCGCGCGTGCTCGGCCACGAGCTGCTCGACCGGGCCG
>CAYVSR010000298.1:0-4386 GCA_964453125.1 uncultured Phycisphaeraceae bacterium
GGCTAATCTGGAATGTGGCGGATGGCGGCGGGGGGGTTGTGGTGGGGGTGGGCATGGGGCGGAATCACCTCCGACCGGGGGGGTGGGGGCACGCGAACGCACCCGGACGGGTAGGGCCTCGGGGGCATCGGGAGCGGGCTGGGGTCGGGCGACGCCTGGGTTTGACACCGCCGGGTGGGCGGCTACCCTGTGCGGCTCGCCTTTCCGCCCGCGGCCTCTGGGCCACGCCGGGATGGGCGAACAATCCGAGCCTCACGCTCGCGTCGGGCACGCCCCTCGGGAAACCGGGAAGGCGACTGCCGGCGGGCCGCGTCGGGCCGCGTCTCGAAGGACCGAGACCGGAGCCGAACGCAGATCGCGGTTCACACCAAGGCGTGAACATGCGAGACGAGTTGTCGTGTCCTTGCACCGCCCCGCGACCAGAGCGGGCCGAACGAGAAGAGCCATGCGTCAGACGACGATCAGGACGAAGCCCGAAGAGTTGACGCGCCAGTGGCGCCTGGTGGACGCGAGCGGCAAGTCGCTCGGCCGCCTCGCCGCCGAGGTGTCGCAGTACCTCATGGGCAAGCACCGGCCGGACTACACGCCGCACATCGACACCGGCGACCCGGTGATCATCATCAACGCCGAGAAGATCATGATGACCGGTCGCAAGGCGCAGCAGCGTCTGCGGACGTTCTACTCGGGGTACGCCGGCGGCCTGCGCGTCGAGACGTACGAGGCGCTCCTGAAGCGCTGCCCGGATCGCGTGGTCGAGGACGCGATCAAGCGCATGCTGCCCAAGGGCATCCTCGGGCGGTCGATGATGGACAAACTGAAGGTCTACAAGGGCGCCGACCACCCGCACGCGGCGCAGCAGCCCGTGCCCGTGGAGATCTGAGCGGAAGGCACCGAGGCACCGAGGCATCAAGGCATCGAGCAGAGCACGCAGACCGAGCGCTGAACACCTGGCACCGAGCACTCATTTATGTCAACGCTGAACATCCCCACCTCCGCCGTTCCCGGGTCCGCACCCGCCCCCGCCGTGACCGACGCCCCGCCGGTGTCGAAGCAGATCCAGCGCGTGCCGCGCAAGCCGGTGGCGCCGGACAAGCAGGGCTGGTGGGGCGGCACGGGCCGTCGCAAGACCGCCGTGGCGCGCGTCCGCCTCAAGCCCGGCAGCGGCGAGATCACCGTCACGGTGTCTCGCGGCAAGAAGAAGACCATCGAGGAGTATTTCTCGGAAGAGCGTGACCGCGGCGACGCCGTGGCGCCCCTCAAGGTGACCAACACCTTCGGCCGCCTCAGCGTGGTCGCCCGTCTCGACGGCGGCGGCTACATGGGGCAGGCCCAGGCCCTCCGCCTCGGCCTCGCCCGCGCCCTGCGCGACTACGACCCCAGCCTCGAGGACGCCCTGCGTGACAACGGCTTCCTGACGCGAGACGACCGCGAGGTCGAGCGTAAGAAGTACGGCCAGGCCGGCGCCCGTCGCCGCTTCCAGTTCTCGAAGCGCTGATCCCGGCCTCGGTTCCTTCGGACATCTCTTCAGGCCGCTCGTGCGAACGGGCGGCCTGTTTGTTTTTGGTGCACCCCGCGCGTGCGCGTCCGTCGCGTTACTTCAAGCCGTAGCCGGCGCGGATCCACTCGTTCGCGGCGGTCGCGGTGAGCTTGGGATCCCAGTTCGCCTTCGATTGCTCGCGCGCCTTCCTGAGGAACGCCTGCGCCGAGGCCTCGCCTCCGATCGACTTGGAGTACGCCGCCAGGTCGCGCTCGGGGTCTTCGAAGCGAGGGGGCTGCGCTTTCGCCGCGCTGTCGCCCGCCTCGGACGCCCACTTGCTCAGGTCCATCGCGTCGCGCTCGATCATGAACCAGTTCGAGCGGTCGCCCGCGGCGTGGTACGAGTTGCCCTTGAAGGTGCACGCCCGCGCCTCACCGCCGGCCAGCTCCACGATCCGGGCGCCGTTGGTCTGGTCGATGATGTTGTCGGCGAAGGTGAGGGACGAGCCGGGGGTCAGGGTGACCTTGAGCGCGGCCCCGCCGCCGTCGCGCTTGCTCCAGTCGTGCACGACGTTCCCCTCGATGCGCACGTCCTTGAAGTTGGAGTCGAGGGCGAACCCCGCCGCCATGCCCCCGGCCTTCTGGTGGGCGATGAGGTTCGCGCGCGCCGTCACGCCGTCGACCATCTGCATCCAGACGCCGAAGCCGCGCTTCTGCACGCCGATGTCGCGGCTGTCGAGCACGACGTTGCGCAGGATGCTTCCCGTCGCGCTCTGCTGGGGCCAGCCGTTCTGGAACTGCCCGAAGAGGATGTTGATCGGGTTGCCGATCAGCAGGTTGTTCTCGCACAGCCCGCCGCGGCGCATCTGCATGCCGTGGCTCGAGGCGTTCGCCGAGAGATTGCCGCGCACGACGGTGTTCGGGGTCGTGTCTTTCGTCAGATAGATGTTGTGGTTGAAGATGGTGGCCTCGGCGCCGGGCGTACCCTCCTTCCAGCCGTTGTGGTCGAGCACGCACTCTTCGATCAAGATGCCGTCCACCTTCGTCATGAAGATGCCCTGCGAGTGCGAGCCGATCGCGTACGCATCCGCGATCACCGACCGGCGGATGCGCACGTCGCGGACCACGTCGGCGCCGCCCTGCACGACGATGTTGGTCGCGTACCCTGTGAACTTGCAGTCCTCGATGAGCAGGCTTTCGCCGGGGCCGACCCATCGCACGCCCTGGGCTTTCTCGGTCCCGGTGTAGGTCTGGGGCGTGATCTCGAGCCCGACGATCGCGAGGAAGCGCACGCCGTTGGGCTCGGTCATGTTCAGCCCGGCGCCGGAGCCGGTGAGCAAGCGTGGGCGTGCCGGGTCCTCGCCCCACGTGCCGATGACCATCGGGGCGTCCGCGCCGAACCCCGATTTCTCCCACTGTCCGAGGCCGGACGGGAACTCGTCGCCCTTGCGCAGCAGCAGCCAGTCGGGCTTGCCATCGCGGAGCTTCGAGACGCCCGCCGCGATCGTCTTGACGGGCAGGTTCTGCGACGTGCCCGCGTTGGCGTCGCTGCCGCGCGAACTGCTGACGTAGATGATGCGCGTCTCGGGCGTGGGCTTGAGCGAGGTCCAGCCGTCGACAATCGGCAGCGGCGCCGGCTTGAGCATGTCTCTCGCCGGCCCGGGGGCCTTCATGGCACGCGGGGCGGGCGTGGCGCGTGGGGCGGCGCCGCGCGCCGGCGGGGGCTGTTTGGGGTTGTTGTTGGGCGCGCCGAACGCGTCGCGCGGCCCCGAGGTGAGGAGGCAGGTCGCCGCGAGCAGCGCCGCAAGGTCGCGTCGGTTCATGCGGTCAGTATGACGAACCCCAACGAGCCCGGTTCGGTGACCTCGCCCGAATCTGTCGCTGATGGGGCGGCGGCGGCGGGTTAGTCGTCGTCCGTGGCGACCTCAGCCCGGCTCGCGCTCGTCCTCGCGGATCTCGCGCGTCCCGGTCTGATGAAACCCCTTGCGGCGCGCGGCGTAGTCGTCGGGCGAGGCCTTGAGGTCGGGCGTTTCGCCGCGGGCGTGCTGGGCGTGCAGGTGTTTCAGGAACGGCACGCACCACTGGCAGCCGGTGCCCGCGCCGAGGCAGTCGGAGATCAGCGACGCGACCGGCGGGTCCTCGCGCTCCAGATACGCGCGGATCTTCCGCAGCGGCACGTGGAAGCACAGGCACACGTCGTCGTCGGGGTTCATGGGCGCGTCGGGTGAAGTGTACGCGCGGCGGGCGCGGGCCCCGTACCATGCGCGCATGGCGTCGAAGGTCGAGGATCGAGCCGCGGGCGCCTCGGGCGAGGGCGGCGGCTCCCCCGGTTTGTCCGGCAAGCGCGCCTCGATCGTGCTCAAGATCATCCGCTCGGCGGCGCTCTGGCTGCTCGTCGGCGGCGCGATCACCGTGCTCGTCGCGTGGTCTGCGGCGACGTGGGCGCCGCCGAAGATCGTGGGCGCGGGCCCGCTGCCGGCGTACCCGGAGGGGCTGCGCCCGCCGGCGCCGTTCGACAGCAAGCCGATCGGCGCCCAGACGCGAGAGTTCGCGTTCGACGCGTGGACCGTGCGCGCGCAGCGCGTGATGCAGGAAGACAGCGCCTCGCGCGAGGTGGAAGTCTGGGCCGCGTCACGCTGGCGCTTCGGCCTGCCCTGGCGCGCGCTGGGCTTCGAGGTCGAGATGGCGCCCGGCCTGCCCGACGATTGGCGCGGCGCCCTCGCAACTGGCGCGGGCATCGGGCGCGTGGGGTCGGACGGCGTGCGCCGCCTGCCGCTGGCGATCGCGGCGCGCGGCTTCGCGGCCGACTCGCTGTTCTGGGGCGCTCTGGCGTGGCTGGCGACGCGCGGGCCGGGCAGACTGCGCCGACGCCTCCGCACGCGCCGTCGGCTTTGTCGGCGGTGCGGGTAC